>CAZPNJ010000015.1:0-17154 GCA_964587765.1 uncultured Prevotella sp. | reverse complement strand
CAATCTTCTTTTTATGACTTTGGAGTTTTTGAGCTTTTTTTGTTTGAAGAGTATCCCCTTAACTCGCCTCCTTAGCCTTCTATTTGTTTTGATGTTGCAAAGTTATGAAGGTTTAATCTTAGTTGCAATATTTATGCATAGATATTTTAGCGAAGTAGTCGTTTTCTTGACTTAAATCAACGTATATCAATACGTTATGAAATCAATCAAACTTGAAATACTGCCTGGCATTGTTGTAGCTGATGTCCTCTACCATACGGCCCAAACGCTGCATTTCGCTTGCTGGAATGAGGCCATTTTCTACATCATTGCCCAATATGTTGCAAAGATTTCTACGGAAATATTCGTGACGTGGATATGAAAGGAACGAGCGACTGTCGGTAAGCATACCAACAAAACGGCTCAATAGTCCAAGATTGCTCAGAGCGTCAATCTGGCGAGTCATACCATCGAGCTGGTCGTTAAACCACCAGCCAGAGCCGAACTGAATCTTGCCAGGGCATGAACCGTCTTGGAAGTTGCCAAGCATTGTGGCAACAACTTCGTTGTCTGCCGGATTCAAGCAATATATAATGGTACGAGTGAGTTTGCCACGTTCATTCAAACGGTTCAGGAACTTGCTCATTGCCTTTGCTGTATTGAACACACCGATTGAGTCGAAGCCAGTGTCAGCGCCCAGTTTGTTGAACATTGACGTGTTGTTGTCGCGAATGGCACCATAGTGGAACTGCTGCGTCCAGTCGCTGTCGGCATCCATTTCAGCGAAGCGCACCATCATGCAACTCTTGAATTTAAGTATTTCTTCGTTGCTGAGAGTCTTCAGCGCCATTGCCTTCTGGAAGATTTCCTCAATTTCCGCATCGGTGTAATCTTCAGCGTAGAATTCCTCAATGCCATGGTCTGACAAGCGGCATCCATTCTCTGCAAAGAAGTCGTGACGCTTTTGCAGTGCGTCCATTACATCTTCAAAGTGGTTGATTTGTACGCCGCTAACCTTAGAGAGTTTCTCAATGTAGTCTTTGAACACCTTGCCTGTTTCAGGCTTCATGGCAGCGTCAGGGCGCCATGCTGGCAACATCTTTACTTCAAATCCACTCTCGCGTGTCATCTTGTGCCAGTGCAAATCATCTACAGGGTCATCGGTGGTGCAAACGGTCTCTACATGGTAGTGGCGCATAAGACCACGAGCCGAGAACTCAGGAAGTTTAAGTTTTTCGTTGCACTCATCAAAAATCTCACGAGCAGTCTCTGGTTTTAGTATTTTGTTTATGCCGAAGGCAGTGCGCAGTTCAAGGTGAGTCCAGTGATAAAGAGGGTTGCGGAAAGTGTATGGCACTGTTTCAGCCCATTTCTCAAACTTCTCCCAGTCGCTGGCGTCGCCAGTGCAATACCTCTCAGCCACTCCATTTGAGCGCATGGCGCGCCACTTATAGTGGTCGCCGCCAAGCCACAATTCGGTAATGTTCTTGAATTTATAATCTTCTGCCACCATCTGTGGTACCAAATGGCAGTGATAGTCAATGATAGGCATCTTGGCTGCATGTTCGTGATACAACTCGCGAGCGGTATCAGTTTGCAGCAAGAAGTCTTTATCCATGAAATCTTTCATCGTTTATTACTTTCTTATTCTCTTGATAATGTCAAGTGCTTCGCGGCACTTATCGGTAACAGCCTTGAAGTTGCCCTTTGCAATCTCGTCCTTAGGGAACAGTTTAGAGCCCATACCAACGCAATATGTGCCAGCCTTGAACCAAGCGGTGAGGTTCTCCTCAGTAGGAGCCACGCCACCCGTTACCATAATCTTCGACCAGCGCATAGGTGCCATAAGGTCTTTAACGAAGTTTGCACCAAGCACATCGCCTGGGAATACCTTTGCCACGTCGCAGCCCACTTCCTGAGCAAATCCAATCTCAGAGATTGTGCCACAACCAGGAATATAAGGAACACAGCGGCGGTTGCATACCTTTGCCACGTCAGGGTTAAACAACGGGCCAACTACAAAGTTTGCGCCCTCCTGCAAGTAAAGGGCTGCCGTTGGAGCATCAATAACAGTTCCTACACCGAGCGCCATTTCGGGGCATTCAGTATCAACACACTTTGCCACTTCGGTAAACACCTCATGAGCGAAGTCGCCACGGTTGGTAAACTCAAAAGCTCTTACGCCACCTTCATAACAGGCTTTCAATATCTGCTTTACGGTTTCTACGTTGCCGTTGTAATATACGGGCACCATACCCGTTTCACCCATCTTCTGGATGACTTGTATCTTATCAAATTTTGCCATAGTGTGAATAGTTATCTCTGTACGCGTCCTGAAGCGTCGCCACCTGCAAGAGTTTCTACTTCTTCCTTGCTGACGAGATTAATGTCGCCACTGATAGTGTGCTTTAATGCTGAAGCGGCAACAGCAAATTCAAGTGCCTCGCCCTGAGTCTTTTTGTTAAGCAGACCATAGATAAGTCCACCTGCGAAAGAGTCGCCACCACCTACACGGTCGACAATAGGAGAAATGTCGTAACGGCGGCTCTCATAAAACTCTTTGCCGTTGTAAATCATAGCCTTCCAGCCGTTGTGTGAAGCTGAGAAAGACTCTCTAAGCGTCGAAGCTACATATTTGAAGCCAAACTGCTCTGCCATTTCCTTGAATATGCCCTTATAGCCCTCAGCGTCGGTCTTGCCACCGATAACGTCGCTCTGTGGCTTGAAGCCCAGACAAAGTTGAGCGTCTTCCTCGTTGCCAATGCAGACATCAACGTATTTCATCAATGGGCGCATGATAGACTGCGCTTTCTCGCTGGTCCAAAGTTTTTTGCGGAAGTTAAGGTCACAACTTACGGTCAGTCCTTGACGCTTGGCTGCTTCACAAGCCTTTGCCACGATAGCAGCGGCATTGTCAGAAATGGCTGGTGTGATACCTGTCCAGTGGAACCATGTGCCACCCTTGAAAATCTCATCAAAGTCAAACTCATCGGCGTTAGCCTCTGCAATGGAAGAATGAGCGCGGTCGTAGATGACCTTACTTGGGCGCATTGACGCACCTGTCTCTTGATAGTAGATACCAACTCTGTCGCCACCACGTACAACATCTTCTGTGTGTACGCCATAGCGGCGCAGGAAATTGATAGCAGCCTGTCCGATGTCGTTTTTAGGGAGTTTAGTAATGAAGTGAGCTTCTTCGCCATAGTTTGCGCAGCTTACACAAACGTTAGCCTCACCACCACCATAAGTTACTCCAAAGCTCTCAGCCTGTACAAAGCGGCCATTGCTTGGAGGAGTCAGGCGAAGCATTATTTCGCCTAAAGTAAAAATTTTATTTGCCATAATCGTTTAAACGTTTTGTTCTTAGTTTGTAAGCGCAAAGATAATTATTATCCTTGACACGACAAGCACACCATATAAAAATAAAGTATGATTGACAAAAAACAAGGGTTGCACTCGGTTTTATATTATTGGCAACGAAGTGCCGTTTATCTTCTGGTAAATATCAAGCGCAAAGACGTCGGTCATGCCGCTTATGAAGTCAATCACCGCCATAATGCGGGTTTCCAAGCTGTCGCTGTGAATGTCGTACTGACTGCTTACACGGCGGCATAGTTGCTCTGATATGAACCGATCAGGATTTACCGCAGCGTTTGTGAAAGTGTCGAGCAGCGTTTGCATGATATGATAACCACCCAACTCCACGTCAAGCACCGGCTTGCTGTGGTAAATCTTTGCGTATGAAGTCTTTTCGCACTCTTTATAAGCACTGCGAGCGGGCTCTTCTATATGGTCAATAAGGCTGCCGGTGAATGTTCCGTTAAGTATTTCTTCCTCGTGGTCAATGAACACTTTCACGCAAAGAGCCTCTAACAGTCCTATTACGCGAGCTCTCATGTAAACAACCTTTTCGTTGTCGTCAGTCATGCCCTCGTTTATTATTCGTTGACGTATCAACTCTTGTTCATCGCCGCTGAAGAAACGCAACAGCAATTGCTGAGTCTCATCAAACGATAGCAAGCGCAGTTTATGGCTGTCTTCAATGTCCATAATCTCATAGCAGATGTCGTCAGCCGCCTCCACTAAGTAAACCAACGGGAATCTGGCATAACGCAATGGCTCGCCATCGGCCGACAAGCGAGTTATACCCAAAGCGTCAAATATTCGCTGAAAGTCGGCACGCTCTGAACTGAAGAAACCGAATTTGCCATGACTGCCAGCAAGCGAACTCTCAAAGGGATATTTCACTACGCTTGCCAGTGTTGGATAGGTCATGACAAAGCCACCTATACGGCGACCGTTAAAGCGGTGAGTAAGCAGTCTGAAGGCATTGGCATTCCCCTCAAAGTGCGTGATGTCGTTCCAAAGGTCTTCGCTGAGTATGCTTCGCAGTTTCTGCCCCTCGCCCTCAATGAAGTAGTTTTGAATGGCTTTCTCGCCACTGTGGCCAAACGGCGGATTGCCCATGTCGTGAGCCAAACAAGCGGTGCTAACGATAGTGCCAATCTCTTCCACTTGAGTGCCGGACAGTTCCGGGTGGCGGCGTATCAGCTCCGTGCGAACGTCATTGCCCAGCGACATACCCACACTTGCCACTTCAAGCGAGTGGGTCAGTCGGTTATGTACGAATACGCTTCCCGGAAGCGGAAACACCTGCGTCTTGTTTTGCAGACGGCGGAAGGGTGCTGAGAATATCAGTCGGTCGTAATCGCGTTTGTACTCCGAGCGGTCGTCAACACGCAAAGCGTGGCGCTGCTCTTGTCCTAACCTTTTTGTTATAATCAGTTTCTGCCAATCCATGAGGGCAAATTTACATGATTTATTTTGTTTTCACTCTCATTTTCAAAGCAAATTGCCTTTTTCTGCAGATTATTACTTATTTTTGCAAGCTAAGAACTGAAATAGTATGGTAAAGATTAACGTAGTTAACAAGGGTAAGCAGCAGTTACCTGCTTATTCTACCCCACAAAGCGCCGGCATGGACTTGCGCGCTAACATAGACAATCCCATAACATTGAAACCCCTTCAGCGCTGTTTAGTGCCAACCGGACTGCACATTGCTCTTCCCGTTGGATATGAAGCCCAAGTGCGCCCTCGCAGTGGACTTGCACTGAAACATGGCATAACCGTATTGAATACTCCCGGAACTATTGACGCTGACTATCGTGGTGAGATTTGCGTAATTCTCGTAAATCTTTCGCAGGAAGAGTTTGTTATAAACGACGGCGAGCGCATAGCACAAATGGTTATAGCAAAGCACGAAACGGGCGAGTTTGTTGAAGTAGAGCAACTCGACGATACTGAGCGTGGCGAAGGTGGATTTGGCCACACGGGAGTCTGAAGCAATGCATAATTCAAAATTCGCATTTGCCATTTGCAAAATGAGAAAAACAATAGTCATATTATTGCTGACAGTGATAGCGGCTGTGCCATCGGCCGCAAAGCAGAAGGTAAAGCAGAAGGCGAAAGTTGCTTTAGCGACTATCTCCAGAAACGATCAGCGCCGTTTCGACATATTCTTTATTGATGCCGTTAACAAGCGCAACGCTGGCGACTATGCCGAGGCATTCTCGCTGTTTCAGCATTGTCTTGAAATAAATCCCAATGCCGCCGAGGCTCATTACGAACTTGCACGTTTGTATTCGGCACTGCGCATTGACAGCACTGCCGAGCGCCACATGGAGCGTGCTGCTGCGCTATGCCCCGACGACGAAGACTATCAAGAGAAACTTGCCAACTACTATTTAGCGCTTGGCAAATATGGTAAAGCCACAAAGGTATATGAGCACCTTGTAGAGCGTGACCACGAGCGCACCGATATACTTAATATTCTTGCGTCGCTTTACCAAAACTCAAAAGACTATGATAAAATGCTCGATGCCATTGAGCGCATTGAGCAGATTGACGGCATGAGCGAAGAGATAACCTTCGCAAAGATGCACGTTTATGACCTTCAGGGCAATAAGAAGATGGCTTATCGCTCGCTTAAATCACTGTCTGACGCTCACCCTAACGATGTCAACTACAGGGTAATGCTCGCTAACTGGCTCATGCAAAACCAGCGACAGGCAGAGGCTTTCAAACTGCTTGCCGATGCTGAGCGTGAAGAGCCAGAAAACGCCATCGTGCAAAGTTCTCTTTACGACTATTACAACTCTGTGGGCAATGATAGCCTCGCTGCCTTCTACCGTGACGGCATACTGATAAGTAAAAAGACTGAAACCAAGACTAAGGTTACGCTTCTGCAACAGGTCATTCAAGACAACGAAGCGCATGGCGGCGACAGCACTAAGGTGTTAAGCCTCTTTGATAAAATTATCAATGCCAACCCAACCGACGGCGATATGTATCAGCTGGCGGTGGCATATATGACTCTGAAAAAGATGCCAAAGGACACACTGCGCCAGATGTTGCGCCGCACACTTGAAGTAGAGCCAGAGGCTAAGGCATGCCGCTTTCAACTTATTCAGTCGCTTTGGGAAGACAAACTTTGGGACGAGATAATTGCACTCAGCGAAGACGGTGTACAATATACTCCACAAGAGATGCCGTTTTACTATTTCCTCGGACTGGCTCACTATCAGAAAGACGACCGCCACAATGCACTTGACGCATTCCGCCGTGGTGTGGGCGAGATAACTCCTGACAGCGACCCCGACATTGTCAGCGACTTTTATGCACTCATGGGCGACATCTTGCAGCAAGAAGGGCGCACCGACGAGGCTTTCGCCGCTTACGACAGTTGCCTGCAATGGAAAGACGACAACATTATGGCGCTCAACAACTACGCTTACTACCTAAGCGAGCGCGATTCCGCCCTGAGCCGTGCCGAACAGATGTCGTACAAGACTATCAGTGCCGAGCCAAACAACTCTACTTATCTCGACACCTACGCTTGGATTCTTTTCCAGCAGGAGCGCTACACCGAGGCGGTCATCTACGCCGAGCAAGCGGTTAAAAACGATACGGACTCCGTTAAGAGCGACATCATTATTGAACACATGGGCGACATCTACGCCATGGTCGGCAAAACAGACGATGCCCTGCTCTATTGGCAAAAGGCGTTAGACACCGGCAAGAGCGACCACGAGGCTCTGCTCCGCCGCAAGATTCGCGAGAAACGTTACATTAAAGAATAAAATCATTATAGCACACACATATATATTATGAGACTCTCTATATATAATAAGGTGGCAGCCGTTTGCCTTTCATCAGTATTGCTTGCCGCTTGCGGTTCAAGCAAAAGTTCGGTTCAAGACAAGACATTCGTTCCAACGTCGGTTAGCGGTGGCACTCACAGCGGCACTGCAAAAACCAACGAGAACCGTGCGGCACGTTCAAAAGCCGATTTGGCAGAAGAGCGCCGTGTGCAGGAACTCACCTTTATGCGCAAGGTTTACGACAACCGTGTTTATGCTAAGAATATCACTGGCAGCGTCACGCTGTCGGTAAGGTTTGGCGACAAGGACATTACCGTGCCGGGCAAATTGTCAATGCGTCGTGGCGAGGTAATTCGTATTCAGGCGCAAGTGCCACTGATAGGTAGCGAGGTAGGACGCATTGAACTAACACCCGACTATGTGCTGGTGGTTGACCGTATGCACAAACGCTATCTGAAAGAAGACTATAATCAACTTGATTTTCTGCGAGACAACGGACTAAACTTCTACAGCCTTGAAGCGCTGTTCTGGAATCAGTTGCTCATGCCGGGCAAAAACACTGTCACCGACGATGACCTCAGAAGCTACAAAGCCGACCTTGGCTCTAACGACATTGTTCCGGTTACATTGTCAAATGGCAACATGAACTATTCGTGGAAAATGAATAGTGCGTCAGGGCAGATTACTGAGACTAACGTGCGTTATGGCAGTGCTCATGGCACGTCAACGCTTGAGTGGCTATACGAAGACTTTGCTGCGGTTGGCGTAAAGCAGTTTCCGCAAACTCAGCAGATAACTATAAACACCCATGCCGCTGGCAAGGCTGGCGATGCAATGCTTCGCATCGAGATGGACAACATCTCTACCAATTCCGGTTGGCAAAGCACTTCTGACGTGTCGTCAAAATACATCCGCGTTGACGCAAAGGAAATTCTGAAAATGTTGAAGTAAACACCTCTACCCAAATCATATATAAGCCCTCCCCTCCCTAAAAGAATAATGAAAAGATACTTAATCATACTTCTGGCTCTTGTGGCATCTGTTTCGCTGTCGGCTCAAAACAAAAAGCAGACAAAGAAAGCCGCTACCGTTAATACCGTAAGCAAAAAGAGAGCTACCACGGCAAAGACCGCAACCACCGCAAAAAAGACTACTGCCACTACTGGCAAAAAAAATAATGAAAAAGGTAAGGCTGCCACAACCAGTAAGAAAACTACCACTACATATACCAACAACTCTATAAAGAATCTGCAAAAAGAGCGCTCGTCAGTGCAGCGCCAAATTCGCCAGCAAGAAAAGGCTCTGCGTGCCAATAAGGCCGATGTGAAGCGTCGCCTTGACGAACTGGTTGCACTCAACAGCCAGATTGTTGACCGCCAGAAAAACATCAATAACATACAGGCCGACATCAATGGACTGAACGACAACATTTCTATTCTTGAAAGCCAATTGAAGACGCTTGAAGACCAACTTGCCGACCGCAAGACTAAATACATTAAGTCAATGCGCTACATGGCAAAGCACAAGAACGTGCAGGACAAACTGATGTTTATCTTCTCGGCTAAAAACTTTGCGCAGATGTATCGCCGTATGCGCTTCGTTCGTGAATATGCCAACTATCAGCGAGCACAGGGCGAGGCTCTGAAACTGAAACAACAGCAGGTGGAGCAAAAGCGCAGTCAGTTGCAAGATGCGCGCAGCGAAAAACACACTTTATTATATAAGGGCGAGCAAGAGCGCGCCGCACTGCAAACTCAGCAAGACGAACAGCAGAAGATGGTTAACTCTCTACAGCGTCAGCAGGTGACCATTCAGAATATTATAAACGAACAGCGCCAGAAAGATGCTGTGCTGAACTCAAAGATTGACCAACTCATAGCCCGTGAGGTGGAGAAAGCGCGCCAGCGTGCCGCAGCAGAGGCTCGTAAAAAAGCGCAGGCTGCTGCCGAGGCAAAGCGCCGTGCCGAAGAATTGGCAAAGAAGAAGGCTGCTGCCGAAGCAGCAAAGCGTGAGAACGAGCGCCGCAAAGCCGAGGCAAAGGCTCGTGAAGAGAAATCGCGCCAAGCAGCTCGTGAAGCAGAGTCAAGTCGTAAGGCTGCCGCTGAGCAGGCTGCCCATGAGGCACAGGCCGCTCGTGAAGCCGCTGAACGTAAGGCTGCCGCCGACGAGGCCCGCAGCAAGAAAGAGATAAAGGTTGCCACCGAACGAAATGAAGAGGCTATGCGTGTCAGCACCGTTGACCGTATGCTTTCGGGCGGTTTCGCTGCCAACAAGGGTCGCCTGCCAATGCCTATCACGGGCAAACACCGTATCGTAAGCCATTTCGGACAATATAATGTAGAGGGATTGAAAAACGTAACGCTCGACAACAAGGGCATCAACATACTCGGTACTGCCGGCTGCCATGCCCGTGCCATTTATGACGGCGAGGTCAGCGGTGTATTTGGTTACGGTGGCACTATGGTTGTCATGGTGCGCCACGGCGTTTACATCTCCGTTTACTGCAACCTGAGTTCCGTTAGCGTCTCTACCGGACAGAAAGTTTCTACTGGCCAGTCGCTCGGTGCCGTCGCCTCCGACCACATACTCCAGTTCCAACTCCGCAAGGAAACAGCCAAGCTCAACCCCGAAGCTTGGCTGGCAAGATAAAAACTCTTTATTTTTCGCTGTCGCTTTTGACAATTCGCAATTCACTCAATAACTCGTGTAAAATATGTATTGCAGAAATAAAGCGGCGCTACCCTCACGGGCGGCGGCGATTTATTTTATACTCTTTAATGAAATCAGCCCAAAGCGGTGGCTTTGGGCTGATGGTTGACGTCCTGTGTGGACGCTTATGTCTCTTTGTGTGAGTTTACTTAACTACGAAGTTCTTGATCTCCCATGTAGGAGCGTATTCAGTAGTGCCGACATATTTCAGAGCTATGCGAACGTTGCTTTTGCCTGCGTAAGCTGCGAGAGAGGCTGTGCTGGTTATGAAAGTCCAGTTTGTGCCCTCTGGCCACTTGTCAAGTGTAAGAGCTGTCCATGTGGCGGTGCTTGGTGCACCGCTTGTGTAGTTGGTGCTTACCAATACTGAAATATGGTTGCTTAGCGTGCCACCCTTGAGTTGGTTGAGAGCTTGCTCAAACGTGAGTGTTGCGCTTGTGCGCTTGCTTAGGTCCATAGCGGGGCTGATGAGCCAACTTTCAGCAGCAATGCATTCGCCCTTAAATGATGTTGCCTTCCAACCGTATTTCGTTCCGTCAGCCCAGACGAAAGAAAGTGTGCCAAGGTTTACGTCAACGGTGGTGAAGCCACCAAGGTTGCTGTCGGTGAAAGGAACGTTTAGGATGTCGCCTGTAGCGTCGCCACCGGTAGAACCGCCACCGCTTTCGCCTTCAACGAACTTAACGATGTAGCTGTATGCCGCAATCTCAGGTGTGGTGTTGAATAGCGTAAGCTTTCCGCAAAGGAGTACCTTCTTGCCAACGGTGAGTTTAGCGGCGGTTGCGTCAGTGAACTTGTCGCCTTCGCCATCTTTGTTCTCGTCGAGGTAGTATCCGTGGTAAACCTGCAACTGGTTGGTTGTGGTGCCGTCGTCAGAGATGTAATACTCTGCGTTGCCCCATGAGCCAGGTCCGCTTGCTGCGCCGTTGTAGATGTCGATGCTCTTAACGGTAGATATTGTTCCGAGAATGTAAACTTCCTTGTCGGTAGCCTTACCGCTCTTGATGATAGCGAGAGCCTCTGCTACTGTGTAAGGCTTGTCAAGTGTGCCGCCTGTGATGTCGCCAGTGTTGCCGCCAGCGTTCTCCTCGGTAGCAGATGCGGTACCTTCAAGTACATAGAAATTCTTAACCTCCCATGTGCGTGAGCCTGTAGAGTCGGCGTTGTAGTAAAGTGCTACTACTACAGAGTCGGCAAGGAACTTTGCATCGAGATTCTTTGTGTAGGTAGAGAAGTCTTCCCAGTTGTTGCCCTCGGTGAGAGTGCCAGTGATGTCGGTCCAAGTAGCTGTTGTTGGGTCGCCCTTATAGTCGGTAGAGATGAGAACCTTGTTCTCGCCGGCGTTCTTTGAATAGCGATAGATATACTTGAACTGAATGTAAGCAGCTGAAGTCTTAGAGAGGTTCATGTAAGGAGAAATCAGGTAGCTCTCGCTCGCTGTGTTAGTCTTTGCCTTGCTGTCATAACCTGTAGCGGTCATGGTAGAGTAGTTGTTTACCCATGCGTTACCCTTAGAGGTTACGATGGTGAATGCGCCTTCGCCTGAAGCGAAAGTTTCCTTTAGGAGTACGCCTGCTGGCAATCCTTGGTTAGGATTTGCGTATGGCGCAGGAACGTCCTCGCAGCTGGTGAATGTCAGTGCCATTGTGGCAAGAGCCAACATTGAATAGATAAGTTTTTTCATATCTTTGTTTTTTATTTTTGTTCTTTACTTTTGAATATCGTCTTCAGTTCTCATGAGTATCTGCCAAGTGCCGTTGAACTGTGTGAACACACCTGTGATGGTTACCGTGCCCTTAGGCAATGTCTTTGCGGCAAAGTCAGCATAGTTGCTGGTGCGAACTACAATGTTCTTGGCTGCAAGGTTTTTCAGTGCCTGGTTGGTGGTAGTGCCTTCAGCGTAAACGGCAACACCGTCAGCGTCGGCGAACTCAACGTCTTTGATGCGCATGAGCTTGCCACAGTGCTTGGTTACATAAGCCTCGTTAGCAACGCTGTCCTTGTTGAAAAGTGTTGGTGTAACTTCTTCAAGCACGCCCGGATTGATAAGGCGGAAGTGCTGGTTCCACAGTATGCGGCTCATGCGGCTGACGTAAGTCTGGTTATTGTTGTTGGTGTAAGGAACGCCAATCTCTGGTTGCTTGCCGTAGTTGCCTACGCAAAGACCCTTGAGGCTGATGAGCACCTTCTGACCAACAGGCAGATAACCGTTGAGGCCGCCCTGAGAGATGGCAACGATGATGGCGCCTGTGGCGTCTTCTATCGCTACCTGATTGTAGAGATTACCACCGAGGTCATTGCCTGTAACGACGCCTTCAATTTTGAGGTCTTCCGTTACCTCTGCGAAGCTACCACCGTCGCGGTAGTCGGTAGAAAGCACCGTAGCATACATTGACTTCAGTTTAGCTATGGTTACGACATTGGTTTCCTGTAGGTCGTCATTGCCATAAGCATAGTCGTATTCATAAGTTTCCCATTCGCCATCTTGGCAAGCCGCAAGTGCAAACACTGCCATGGCAAGGAATAGTATGTTCTTTATAGTCTTCATAATCTTATTACGTTTTAGAACTTATAAGCAATGTTCAACATTCCGTTAGTACCGTAAGCGTAGTACTTCTTAGGATTTTTTGAGAAGCTGTAAGCGCGGGCGTTGCCAGAAGCGGTAACGTCTGAACGGCTCTGCTCGTAACCACCTGTGCAAAGGTTGGTGTTGTTGAGAATGTTGCTGACCATTAAATTGATAGACAGAGAACCTTTCTTCAGGCGTATGCTGCGGCCGATAGAACCGTCAACCATGAAACCGCCGTGACCCTTGTCCTGAGCGGAAGCGTAAACGTTGCCGTTCTCGTCAACCTGTCCGAGCGATTCAAGCTTTGACTGGTAGCGATAGTAAGGAGAGTAAGAAAGGTATATCTTGTTGTAGTAGTTGCAGTTTAGGTCAATGAACCAACCGCTCTGGTGATAGCTCAAACCAACACTTGCCGCATTAAGTGGAGTGCCTGACTCACGAAGGTTCTTGCTGATGATAGCGTCATCGTAGTAAACACCCTGTGTAGAGTTCATGTAGCGAACCTTACCATTCTTGGTATATTTAGCATCGCTGATAGTACCCAAGAGTTTCAAGTCGAGGTAAGAAGCCAACTTGATGCTTGCGCCCAACTCAATGCCATAGTATGACTTGGCGAGGTCGGTGAGCGAGTTGTAAGAGAACGAGTTGATATCGTCAAAGTAGAAGCAAGTCCACTCTGTTACGTTATCGATGTTGCTGTAGTAAGCGTTGAGGTTAGCGTGCAACCAAGAGTTCTGATACTGATAGCCCAGCTCAGAGCTGAACACGCGCTCGTTTTTCAAGTTGTCAACGAAGTCGTTGTTAATCTCAGGCGCAACAAATGCTGTTGAAGCCTGTGGCGCGCGATACTCATAGCCTGCGCCAAGAGTAACGGTGTGGCCGTTGCCAATGTTGAATGAACCATTAGCCTTAAAGCCACCGTCAAGGAAGTTGGCGGTGCGACTGTCACCGTAAGAGTTGTTGGCGGCAAGGCCATTGCGCATGTATCCGTGACGCATCATGTTGGTGTAGCCAATCTTGCCGGCTACGCTGTAGTGAGCGAAACCGATATTCTGTGAGTAGCTGGTCCAGCCCTTGATGTTGCCAACGTTCAACATGTAGTCGTAGCCAAATTTGCTGCCTTCAGCAACAACGTGGTTTGGCTTGTTGAGGTCGTACTGAATACGTGGGTCGTTGGCTGGATAGTTGCCAAGAGCGTATGTGTTGATGTTGTGGAAAGAAGATGCGCCAAGCAAGTCTTCCATAGTCTGATAGTGACGACCGAAGTTCTTGCCAATGATTACGCCGAGGTTCCACTGGTCGTTGTTCTTCAACTGCTTGTTAAGAGTAGAAGCTAGGCTGACCATGAGAGCGTCGTTGTGCTTTGCCTGAATGTAGTACATAGCGTCGGCACCCTGAGCCGCTGCCATGCGGTTAGCATAGTACAGCTTATCGAAGTTAATCTGGCGGTTAGCCTTTGAACTTGTGAAGAAGTCGTATGCTGTGTGCCAGTCTGCGTCGCACTGTGCAGTGCGGAACTGTGGAGTTTCGTTCCAAACGTCATAGTAGCTTGAAGGAAGAAGTTTCCAATAGTCTGGCTGTGGGTTGTCAGAGTTGTTGTAGTTTAGCTTAGTGCTCTTATACATGCTGTACTTACCTGCGAGAGTCGTGGTAAGTTTAGTGTTGTCGTCAATGTTCCAATCCCATGTTAGCAGGGCAGAAGGAGCGAAGTCGGTTATCACGCGAGAGTTACGCTTCTTACCATTCTGGTAGCCCCAGTATGGGTTATACAGACGGTCATTGGCAAGCCAATAGCCCTCGTCGGTACTTGCACCCTGTGAGCCGCGCTCGGTTGGGTTGCCCCAAGTAGAGAACGACAGTGAGTGACCGTTGCGCCATACTTTCTGTACGGCAAGGAAGTATGACAGAGAGTTGTAGAATGTACCTTCTACAAGTGCTGTGTTCATATCTGCCCAACGATAGGTAATGTTTCCGGCGAAAGCCCAGCCCTTTTCGTTTAGACCGGTAGCATAGGTGTACATACCACGCACGGTGTAGTTGCGGTTTGCACCACTCAAAGTTAGTCTGTGACCGGCAGCCATGTTAGCGGCACGGAAGTCGTAGTTGTTGCTTCCGCCCATGCTGGCGAATCCGAAGCGGCTGTCTTCAAAAGGCAAAGCGAAGTCAACGTTCTTTGTCTGCTGGTTCAAACCGCCGACAATAGAGTAACGGAACTGACCTGTCTCCATATCGTTGAAAGGTGTGCCGTTGACGTAAACGTCGTTGTACTTTTGATTGAATGCGCGGTAACGGAAACGTACCGGAGAGAAGAGGTAGCCCACTTCTGATGCGTACACATTGTTGTTCGAGTTGATGATGGTAACGTTTTGCGACATGTCATCATCATCGCCGAGCTGTGCCTCAGTAAGTGTGATGGCTGTTTCGTCCATCGTGTTGCTGCTTTGCGTCTTTGTTGCGTTGCTTTGGGCAAACAAACAAGAAGGCAAACATAGCGCAAACACTGCTGTTAAAAGCTCTTTTTGCATAATTTGTATAAATGGATTAGTTTTAATAGACTGCAAAGTAACGAAATATTTTCCAATTTATAAAGACTATTTTATTATTTTTTCGTTGCTCATAGTGTTAATATCAAAAATAATTGCGAACTTTGCGCAAGCAACAAAAAAAAACTAAACTAAATATCAATGAAAAGAAAAGTGTTTATTACAGCGGCGCTTGTCATTATGGCAGTGCTTGGCGTAAATGCGCAGAAGCAATATACGCCTTATGCTGTGGGATTTTATAACCAGGAAAACTTGTTCGATACTTGCCACGATGAGGGTAAAAACGACTATGAGTTCCTGCCCAGTGGTTCGTATCGTTGGAATGGTTTGAAATATAACCATAAACTTCACAATATGGCAAGGGTACTCGCCCAGATGGGTACTGACGTAGATAAAAGCGGTTGCGCCGTAATTGGCGTGTCGGAAGTGGAGAACGCACGTGTGCTGACCGACCTTGTTAACCAGCCTGCACTGAAAGAGCGTGGATTTAAGTTCTGCCACATTGAAGGCCCAGACCGTCGTGGCGTTGACTGCGGCTTGCTGTATAACCCCTCAAAGTTTAAGGTTAAGAGCGTAAACCTTTACCCTTACGTTCAGGAACTGGCAAAAGACAGCAACTATTTTACTCGTGGCTTCCTCACCGTTATCGGTGAATTGGCTGACGAAGAGGTGGCTGTAATAGTTTGCCACTGGCCAAGTCGTTTCTCTACGGGCTTCTATCGTGAGTCGGCTGCTCGTCAGGTTAAAGCTTTGAAAGACAGACTGCTCAAAGAAAACTCAAAGTTGAAGATTTTCGTAATGGGCGACATGAACGACGACCCTACCAACAAGAGTATGCACGAATACCTATCGGCAAAGGCAGAAGTCGATGAGGTTGGCAGCGATGATATGTATAACCCTTGGTACAATATACTGGCTAAGCAAGGCAAAGGCACGTTGCAGTATAATGGCGCATGGAATTTGTTTGACCAGATTGTAATGACACCCAACCTTTTGAACAAGAAAGGCAAGCACGATTTCTCGGAACTGCGTTTCTGGAAACCACAGGTTTGCCGCTTCGAATACTTGTTCCAGACCACAGGTAAGTATAAGGGTGCACCAAAGCGCACTACTGCCGGTGGCGTTTGGCTTGATGGTTATTCAGACCACTTGCCGGTAGTGGTATATCTTTTGAAAGAAAAGAAATAAAATGCTTGAGTCGTTGATTAATCAGTGATTAAACAGTCGTTAATCGGCGATTAAACACTGATTAAACACTCTAAAACAATTCTTTAAGTACACTTAGAGATTTCATTTCGGGAAATCCCGGAACATGCAAACGATAATACGCGATGAGCACTTCTAATATTTGGTTGCGCTCGTCGCGTGTCATTTTGAATAAGTGCATGTTTCCGTAGTTCATTCTTATTATAATGCTCATCTTCTCAGCGTCGGCAGGCTTCAGAAAGTCTTTGTGTTCAGGCAATGTCTGTATAAACAATCCCTGTCTGAGGTCAAACATGCAGCCACGCTCGTAGCCTTCAACATTTGGCGCGAAACCTATAAAGCGCGTCAGTCTCATCATGAAAACCAAGTGGAAGTTGGCAAACCTGTCGCCAGCGGTGTCTAACCACAGCATGCTCTCTTTTATATATTCGAACAGTGCAGGGTTTGCCTCACGCTCACCTCGTGTGGCGTACATTATAAATTCAGAAAGGAATAGCGATATTGAGAGTTTGTTAGCATCAAACGGAATGTTTGTCAGCGGTGTTAATATGCTGGCATCTCTCAGTTGCTGCATTTCCTTGTTGGGCTTGTGGTCAATTTCAATGTTCAACAAGGTGAGTGGTTGAAAAAACTGTTTCTTTAGCTTTCCGTGCTGTGTCTTGGGTATTTTGCTTGCAAACGTCAGTCGCCCGAAGTCCTCGGTCAGCATGTCGATTATAAGTTTCTGGTCGCCATACTTCAGAGTGTGTATTACTATTGCTTTAGTTTTTGCAAGCATCTTATATATAATCAGGTGTAAGGATAGGGCTCAAAAGGGCACTATTAGGAGAGCAAAGTTACAAAAAACGGGTAATATATGAAAATTTCTATCGGAAAATTTGCAGGGTTTTTAGAAAAGCAGTAATTTTGCACCCGCAAATTTAAGATAGTGACTATGGTCCCTTCGTCTATCGGTTAGGACGAGAGATTTTCATTCTCTAAAGAGCAG
>CAZPNJ010000014.1:8185-17169 GCA_964587765.1 uncultured Prevotella sp. | reverse complement strand
ATCTGATTATGCCAACTCACCGTGTACTTGACGCCGCTCTTGAGGCAGCCAAAGGCAAGAACAAAGTTGGCACAACCGGTAAGGGCATAGGTCCTACCTACACAGATAAAGTTTCGCGCAACGGTCTGCGCGTGGGCGACATTCTCGACAACTTCGAGGCGAAATACGCCGCTCACAAGGCTCGCCACATGGAAATGCTGAAAGCACTTAACTACACCGACTTCGACATAACCGAGGTTGAGAAGAAGTGGATGGAGGGCATTGAATACATGAAGCAGTTCCAATTCGTTGACAGCGAAAACGAGATTGACCAGTTGTTGCGCTCAGGCAAGAACATACTTTGCGAGGGCGCTCAGGGCACAATGCTTGACGTTGACTTCGGCTCTTACCCATTCGTAACGTCGTCAAACACCATTTGCGCCGGCGCTTGCGTTGGTCTGGGCATTGGTCCCAACAAGATTGGCAACGTATATGGCATTATGAAAGCTTACTGCACACGTGTTGGCGCAGGTCCTTTCCCAACAGAGCTTTTCGACGAAACAGGCAAAACCATTCGCGACCTCGGTCATGAGTATGGAGCCGTTACGGGTCGTGAGCGCCGCTGTGGCTGGATTGACCTTGTCGCATTGCGCTATGCCATCATGGTTAACGGAGTAACACAACTTATCATGATGAAGAGCGACGTGCTTGACGACTTCGATACCATCAAGGCATGTGTAGCTTACAAGCAAAACGGTCAACTAATTGACCACATGCCATACGACATAGAGCAAGGCATTGAGCCCGTATATGAGGAACTGCCAGGTTGGAAGACCGACATGACAGGTTTCACCAGCGAGAGCCAGTTCCCTAAAGAGTTCTCTGACTATGTAGCCTTCCTTGAGAAGCAACTTGAGACACCTATCACCATTATCTCTATCGGTCCAGACCGAGCACAAACAATCGTTAGAAAGTAATTTATGAATAAACCAAGTATTCCCAAAGGAACGCGCGACTTCTCACCCATTGAGATGGCCAAGCGCAACTATATTTTCGACACCATACGTCAGGTGTACGCCCTATATGGTTTCCAGCAGATTGAAACCCCTGCTATGGAAACTCTGCAAACGCTTATGGGCAAGTATGGCGAAGAAGGCGACAAACTATTGTTTAAGGTACTTAACTCAGGCGACTATCTTAATAAGGTGAACGACGAGGAACTCGCTGAGCGTAACTCGCTGCACCTTGCGGCAAAGCTCTGCGAAAAGGGTCTGCGCTACGACCTTACCGTGCCTTTCGCCCGCTACGTGGTGATGCACCGCGAGGAGTTGCAGTTGCCGTTCAAGCGCTACCAGATTCAGCCAGTTTGGCGTGCCGACCGTCCTCAAAAGGGACGCTATCGCGAGTTTTACCAGTGCGATGCCGACATCGTTGGTTCAGACTCACTGCTCAACGAGGTTGAACTGATGCAAATTGTTGATACGGTTTTCACCAAGTTCGGCATCCGCGTACAGATAAAGATTAACAACCGCAAGATACTCTCCGGTATAGCTGAAGTCATTGGCGAGGCAGACAAGATTGTTGACATCACCGTAGCCATTGACAAGCTCGACAAGATAGGACTCGACAACGTGAACGAAGAGCTCCGTGCCGACGGCATCTCTGAAGAGTCTATTCAGAAGTTGCAACCTATCATCACGCTTTCAGGCACCAACGAGGAGAAGCTCGCAACCATCAGCACCGTGCTTGCCGCATCAGAAGTTGGCATGAAAGGTGTTGAAGAGACTCGCTACATACTTTCCAAGTTGGCAGGTGTAGGCCTCAACAACGAGATACAGCTCGACCTCACCCTCGCTCGCGGCTTGAACTATTACACGGGCGCTATATTTGAGGTTAAGGCACTTGACACACCAATGGGTTCAATCACCGGTGGCGGTCGCTACGACAACCTTACCGGCATCTTCGGCATGCCTGGTCTGAGCGGCGTGGGCATATCGTTTGGCGCAGACCGCATCTACGATGTGCTTAACACTCTTGACCTTTACCCAGAGTCAGTTGTTACGGGCACTCAGGTGCTGTTCGTTAACTTTGGCGAGCGCGAGGCCGATTACCTTATGCCGATTGCCAAGCAACTGCGCGAGGCTGGAGTACGCACCGAGATTTACCCCGACTCAGCCAAGATGAAGAAACAGATGAACTATGCCAACCAAAAGCATATTCCATACGTGGTTATCGCCGGCGAGGACGAAATTTCTCAACAGAAACTTACGCTGAAGAATATGCTCACGGGCGAGCAGCAGCTTGTTTCGGCCGCCGACCTTGCAGGGCTTATCAAATAACGACTGAATGCTAATCATAGCAACGATATTCGTTTACTTCCTTGCGCTTTATGCCATAGGCAGTATAACATCTCGAAAAGAAGGGAGCGGCAATGCTTCCTTCTTTCGCGCTAACAGGCAGTCATCGTGGTTGATGGTAGCCTTTGGCATGGTTGGCGCCAGCTTTTCGGGCATATCGTTCGTTAGCGTGCCGGGCATGGTATTGGCTCAAGACATGACCTATCTGCAAACATGCCTCGGCTGTATCTTGGGCTATTTCAGAGTGGCATTCGTGCTGCTGCCTGTTTATTATCGGCTAAACCTAACCAGCATCTACACTTTCCTTCAACAGCGTTTTGGCAACACCACCTATCGCACTGGCGCAGGCTTTTTCTTGCTCAGCGATATGTGTGGCTCGGCTTTGAAGTTTTACGTGGCTTGCATAGTGCTGCAACGTTTTGCCATGGACCATATCGGCGTCCCGTTTTACGTTACCGTGCCTTTGTTGGTATTGCTTATCTGGGCTTACAGCCACAGGTTTGGCGTAAAGGCTCTGGTGCGCACCGACGTTTTTCAAACGCTGATAATAATTCTTTCGTAGGCACTTATTATATATAATGTGGTAAATGCCATGAACCTCACCCCTACTTCGGCATTGCGTTTTATCGGTCAAAGTCCTCACGGCCGAGTGTTTGAGTTCAGCGACTTTCTCAGCAGCCAAAACTTCTTCAAGCAGTTCATCAGCGGAGCGTTCATAGTCGTAGTGATGACAGGCTTGAACCAAAACATGATGCAAAAGAACCTGACCTGCCGTTCTCTGCGTGAGGCACGGAAAAACATGTGCCTTACGGGCTTCAGTTTCGTGCCGGTCAACTTCTTGTTTCTTGCGCTCGGCATTTTGCTTATAGGTTATTATCAGCAGTTGGGACAGCCATTGCCCGCTCGCGCCGACGACTTACTGACCACCATTGTTTCGGGCGGAAGCCTGGGACAGATAGTTGCGGTGCTGTTTGTTGTGGGCGTTTTCGCCTCAAGCACCAGCACAGCCGACTCATCGCTTACAGCTCTGACCACCAGCTTTTGCGTTGACATTATGCAGCGCCCCGAAAGCGTGAGCCTGCGCAAAAGGGTTCATCTGCTCATGAGTGCGGTGTTCGTACTTTTCATATTAGGCTTTCATGCACTTAACGACACCAGTCTAATAAACGCCGTTTACACCCTTGTCAGTTACACTTACGGGCCACTGCTCGGACTATATGCCCTCGGACTGTTCACCCACCGACGCATCAGCGACCGCCGTTCACCCATAGCCTGCATAGCCGCCCCACTGCTTACGCTGATTGTTGACACCCTGTCAGGCAGTTGCTTCGGCTATCATTTCGGATATGAGCTACTCATAGCCAACGCTCTGATAACCATTGTTTTATTAGAGATTTTAACCTTCACGGACAAAGGGATTAGAAATTAGCTAAAATCGTTTCACCTAATACGATTTATCAGATTACCTAATACGATTTTTCGTTTCACCTGATACGATTTTTCGTTTCACCTGATACGATTTTTCGTTTCACCTAATACGATTTATCAGATTACCTGATACGATTTATCAGATTACCTGATACGATTTGTCAGATCAGGTAATACGATTTACCATGTCACCCAAACCCGTTCAACAGCTCGCGAAAAAAAACATATGGAGTAGTTATCTAACCTCTCGATCTGATAATTACTCCATATATTGAAAAGACTTTAAAATGAATTTTGATTAAATATGCGTAATCTTTCTCATTAATAATCTAATAATCTAACTTAATTCTTTTAACCGTCGTTGTCCCTACAACAATGTCTGTTATACTACTTTCCGTGTTTTCGTATTGATTGAAGCGGGTTATTTTTTGTAGTGCAAAGATATGACATTATTGTTGTTTACGCAAATTTTCCACAATAAAAAGCATAAAATAATTGTGCTGATTATAGGCTCGTTTAATGTAAAGTTAGTAAATTTGCACCCTGTAAACGAAAAAGTACACATTATTATAATATATCAACAGTAGCAAAAAATGGCTGGAACAAAAAAAATCAAGACTGCACTTATCTCCGTATTTCACAAAGACGGCTTGGAAGAGTTGCTAAGCAAGCTCAACAGTGAGGGCGTAAAATTCCTTTCAACAGGTGGCACGCAAAAGTTTATTGAATCGCTTGGATATGAATGCCAGACGGTAGAGAGCGTAACCACCTACCCTTCAATCTTAGGCGGACGAGTAAAGACTCTGCACCCAAAGGTTTTTGGCGGAATACTTGCCCGCAGAGACAATGCTGAAGACCAGCAGCACATGAAGCAGTACGAAATACCAGAGATAGACTTAGTAATTGTTGACCTATACCCATTTGAGCAGACTGTCGCAAGCGGAGCGTCTGAGCAAGACATCATTGAAAAGATTGACATAGGCGGTATTTCACTTATCCGCGCCGGCGCAAAGAACTTCAACGATGTTGTAATCGTGCCAAGCAAGGCAGAATATGGCGTATTGTTGGAAATACTGAACAAGAAGGGCGCCACAACTGACATTGAAGACCGCAAAATGTTTGCTGAGCGTGCCTTCGGCGTAAGCAGCCATTACGACACCGCTATTCACAACTGGTTTTGCAAGTAATAAGAGATAAGTTAATAGTTTAGTTCATATTTTAATCGTATCTGAATGGGACTTTTTTCATTTGTACAAAACATCGCAATGGACCTTGGCACAGCCAACACCATTATTATTAGCGATGATAAGATAGTAGTTGACGAGCCTTCAGTAGTGGCTCTCGACAACCGCACCGACAAGATGTTGGCCGTTGGCGAGCAGGCAAAACTGATGTACGAAAAAACAAATCCAAACATACGCACGGTGCGCCCACTGCGCGATGGCGTGATTGCCGACTTCACCGCTTGCGAGCAGATGATGCGCGGACTCATTAAGATGGGTCACACCAGCCGTCACCTGTTCACCCCTTCATTGAGAATGGTCATCGGCGTACCCTCAGGCTCTACCGAGGTTGAACTGAGAGCCGTCAGAGACTCTGCCGAGCACGCTAACGGTCGTGACGTATATCTGATATTCGAACCTATGGCTGCGGCTATCGGCATCGGTATTGACGTTGAAGCGCCAGAGGGCAACATGATTGTTGACATCGGCGGTGGCACGACCGAAATCGCCGTTATCTCACTGGGCGGAATCGTTAGCAACAACTCTATCCGTGTGGGTGGCGACGACCTGACTGAGGACATTCAGGAATACATGAGCCGCCAGCACAACGTAAAGGTTAGTGAGCGCATGGCGGAGCGTATTAAGATACACGTCGGCAGCGCACTGGCTGACCTTGGCGACGAGGCTCCAGAAGACTACGTAGTAAACGGTCCGAACCGTATCACCGCACTGCCTATGGAAGTGCCTGTATGCTATCAGGAGATAGCCCACTGCCTTGACAAGACTGTGGCAAAGATAGAGAATGCCGTGCTCTCTGCCCTGGAGAGCACTCCACCAGAGCTTTACGCCGACATCATCAAGAATGGTATTTACCTTGCCGGCGGTGGTGCCCTGCTGCGCGGATTAGACAGACGACTGACAGCTAAGATAAACATTCCATTCCACATAGCCGAAGACCCACTGCACTGTGTGGCAAAGGGTGCCGGCATCGCACTGAAGAACGTAGAGCGTTTCTCGTTCTTGAAGAGACAATAAACTACGGATGCGAAATCTGCTTGAATTTATAACAAGATACTACCACTGGTTTATATTTGTTATATTAGAGGTAATAAGCTTCACGCTGCTTTTTAGTTACAACAACTATCAAGGCAGCGTGTGGTTTACTTCTGCAAATGCTGTCATGGGCAAAGCCGCTGAAGTAACTTCCGACATTGAAGAATACTTTAAGTTGGCAGCCGTAAACGAACAACTGACACAGCGCAACGTAATACTTGAACAGCAGGTAAGCGCATTGAAAGAGCAGTTGCTCGACAGCAAGACCGACTCTACAAAGTTGCTTGGCACCATAGCCCAGACATACGCTTTGAAGGGTGTTAGGGCAAAGGTTATAAACATAACCCTAAACCGCATTAGCAACCTCATAACCATTGATAAGGGAGCAGCCGACGGAATAAGGAAAGACATGGGCGTAGTTTGCGGCACTGGCATAGTGGGCATAGTATTCAGCACATCAGCGCACTACAGCATTGTGTTGCCTATACTTAACGACCAATCTACCACCAGCTGCATGATAAACGGCAGAGGTTACTTCGGTTCGCTGAAATGGTACGGCAAAGACCCTACCATCGCTTATCTTGAAGACATACCAAGACACGCCCGTTTCAACCTCGGCGACCAAGTGGTGACAAGCGGATACTCAACGGTCTTTCCAAGAGGTGTAAACGTAGGACGAATTCTGCACGTTTACAACTCTAACGACGGAATGTCATACCGTGCTATGGTAAAACTATCAACCGACTTCGGCAACCTGCGCCACGTTGTGGTTATGGACAATGCCCCAATGCAGGAACGTCTGGAACTGCTACAGGCAGCGCAAGACACACTGAGCGAGCGAAAATGAAAATAGAACAACTAAAGATATTATTCAGTGCGGCTTTATTGCTGACGATGCAGGTGCTTGTGTTTAATCACATTCATCTGTTTGGCTGTGCCATACCTTTATTATATATATACGTGGTGCTCGGTTTCCCAAGAAACTTTCCTCGCTGGAGTTCACTGATATGGGCATTCATCATAGGACTTATAGCCGACACGTCAATAAACACACAGGGAGTAGCGGCAGCCAGCATGACACTTATGGCTTTTATTCAGCCCTATATACTTGAAATATTCATGAACCGTGACAGTGACGACGACTTCAAACCCACAATGAGTAACATGGGCTTTTTAGACTACGCCATCTACTCTTTGATTATAGTTCTCGTTTACTGCACACTGTTCTTCACGCTTGAAACATTCTCATTCTTTGACTGGCAACAATGGCTGATGCTCATAGGCGGAAGCACTGCCATAACCTTAGCCTTTATATGGGTTATTGAAAAAGTAAAAAAGTAAAGAGACTCGGATTTTATAGATGGGCAATTACAATCTTGAAAATAGAAGATTTGTCATAGGTGGCGTAGCAACGCTTATAGTGATTGTTTACGTCATTCGTCTTTTTACATTGCAACTACTAAGCGACGACTACAAGAAAAACGCAGACAGTAACGCCTTTCTGAAGAAAATAGATTATCCCTCAAGAGGAATAATCGAAGACCGCAACGGAAAACTGCTGGTGTATAACCAACCAGCCTACGACCTTATGGTGGTAATGAACGAAGAGAGCGGCAGAATAGACACCATTGAGTTTTGCAAAGCCTTAGGCATTACTAAGGAATACTTCATAAAGAGAATGGACGACATAAAAGACCGGTCAAAGAATCCGGGCTACTCGCGCTATACACAGCAGTTGTTCATATCTCAACTTACCGAGAAAGAGTTCAGCGCTTTCCGTGAGAAAATGTTTCGCTTTCCCGGTTTCTATATTCAAAAGCGCAGCATCAGACAATATGAATATCCATACGCCGCACACGTTCTTGGCGATGTGGCAGAAGTGTCGGAAGGCGACATTGAGGAAGACGAATACTACATAGCTGGCGACTACATAGGCAAGGTAGGCATTGAACGCTCATACGAAAAGCAGCTGCGTGGCGAGAAAGGCATACAAATAATGCTTAGAGACGCCCACGGCAGAATACAGGGCAGCTATCAAAACGGAGCGCTCGACAAGAAGTCGGTAGCCGGCAAAAACCTTACCTTGGGCATAGACATAAATCTGCAAGCCCTCGGCGAAAGACTTATGGAGGGAAAGATTGGCAGTATCGTTGCAATAGAACCCTCTACGGGCGAAGTGCTTTGTATGGTTTCGTCGCCTACCTACGACGCAAGAATTATGGCGGGAAAGAACAGAGGAAAGAACCACATGCGCCTGATGAGAAACCCAACTAAGCCTCTGCTGAACCGAAGCATCATGGGACAATATCCCCCAGGCTCTACTTTCAAGACCACGCAGGCGCTGACCTATCTGACCGAAGGCATTATCACGCCCCACACCATGTTCTCGTGCCATCACGGATTTTCATATAAGGGACTTCACGTAGGCTGTCACGGACACGCCTCACCACTTGACCTGACCAACGCCATAAGCACCTCTTGCAACGGCTATTTCTGTTGGGGATTGTACTACATGATTGGCAATCGCAAGAAATACGGCAACGTGCAAAACGCCATGAACACATGGCGCGACTATATGGTAAGCATGGGATTTGGATATAAGTTAGGCATAGACCTGCCAGGCGAAAAGCGCGGACTGATACCTAACGCCCAATTCTATGACAAGGCATACAAAGGTTCTTGGAACGGACTTACGGTTATCAGTATCTCCATTGGTCAGGGCGAGGTAAACCTGACGCCCCTACAGATAGCAAACCTTGGCGCAACCATCGCCAACAGAGGCTATTATTACGTGCCGCATATAGTAAAGAAGGTACAGGGCGACCGACTTGACACGACTTTTACCCACCGCCACTATACTAAGGCAAACGCAAGAGCGTATAACGCTGTAGTGGCTGGTATGCGCTCGTCGGTGCTGAAGGGTACTTGTAAGGCGGCTAACAAC
>CAZPNJ010000014.1:915-8175 GCA_964587765.1 uncultured Prevotella sp. | reverse complement strand
GGTGAGCGGCAAAACGGGTACTTCGCAAAACAGAGGTGCTGACCACTCCGTGTTTATGGGCTTTGCGCCAATGAACAACCCTAAGATAGCCATTGCCGTTTACGTTGAGAATGGAGGATTTGGCGCTGACTTCGGTGTGCCAATAGGCGCTCTGATGATGGAGCAGTATATTAACGGCAAACTGTCGGAGGCATCACAGCAACGTGCCGCAGCATTCCAAAGCCGCCACATACACTACGGAGCGATAACGAGATAAGCGCAATTACTAATTGATACACTATGCAGGAAGCGAGAAATAAGAGTTTAATAGGTTCAATAGACTGGTGGACCATCATCATATACGTCATGCTGTTGGCAGCAGGATGGGTAAGCGTGTGTGGTGCAAGCTACACCTATGGCGACACGGATATACTAAGCCTTGGCTCTCGCTCAGGTATGCAGATTATATGGATAGGCACATCGCTCGTATTGGCTCTTTGCATACTGCTGACCGATGAAAAACTATACGACACGTTTGCCTACGTCATATACTTTGCACTGTTGTTTCTGCTGTTTGCCACAATCTTCAATCCCCACCAAATTAAAGGCTCACGCTCGTGGCTGGTGTTAGGCCCGCTGCGACTGCAACCAGCTGAATTCGCAAAGTTTGCCACGGCACTTGCCCTATCGAAGTTTATGGGACATTACGGCTTTGACATACGTCGCACGAAAGACTTTATAACTGCGGCAATTATCGTTTTCCTGCCTATGCTGTTTATCGTAGGACAAAACGAGACAGGCTCCGCACTGGTATATCTTTCGTTTGCTTTGGTTTTCTATCGTGAGGGTATGTCGGGCAGTATTTTGTTTACCGCCGTGGCAATGGTCATATACTTTGTCGTAGGCGTAAAATACGAGAGTGCGCTACTTGCCGACACGCCCACGTCAATAGGCAAATATGTTGTGCTGGTATTAGTGCAGATATTTACCGCCGGAATGGTTTACGTCAACACCAACGACAGGCATAACGCACTGCTTATACTTGCCTATACAATGGGCACAACACTGATAGTAACGCTATTCTCAATATACGTTATTCCGTTTGACATTACCCCCGTGCTACTGGTTATTTGCGGTGCGCTTGTGATATGGCTTGTATTGTGCTGGTTGCGCAGTCAGCTACCCTCATATCTGCTTATCGCGCTGTTTAGCATTGGTTCTATTGGCTTCTTCTATTCCGCCGACTATGTATTGAACAATATTATGGAGCCTCATCAGCGCACACGTATCAACGTATTGCTCGGACTGGACGAAGACTTGGCTGGCGCTGGCTACAACGTACACCAAAGCGAGATAGCCATTGGCTCTGGCGGACTCAAGGGCAAAGGCTTTCTAAATGGCACTCAAACGAAGTTGAAGTTTGTGCCAGAGCAAGACACTGACTTCATATTCTGCACCGTTGGCGAAGAAGAGGGATTTATCGGTTCTGCTGGCGTACTGGTGCTGTTCTTAATACTTATACTAAGGCTTATACACATAGCCGAGCGGCAAACATTCGCATTCTCCCGAATATATGGCTACTGCGTGTTGAGCATATTTTTATTCCACGTATTCATTAACGTTGGCATGGTATTGGGGTTGACGCCTGTCATCGGAATACCTCTACCCTTCTTCAGTTACGGCGGTTCTTCGCTGTGGGGCTTTACCATACTGCTGTTTATCTTCCTGAAGCTTGACGCAAGCCGAAAGACCAATTAAAACCAAACAAAAAAGAATGAGACACTACTACCTGACATTATTATATATGTCGTTGGCAATAACTGCCACGGCGCAAAGCAAACTTAACCTCACCGAGGGGCTAAGTTATAAAGTAGAGGCGCAATCATCAGCCTCTAACGGCAACACACCGTTATGGTTGAACGCCAACAAATACGGATTATCTTCTATTAAGTCAAGCAATGGTTATTTGCGCGGTTCACTTGAACGCCCATTAACCGTTGACTCACTGCGCAAATGGTCAATCGGCTATGGGCTTGACATTGACGTGACATACAATTATACCAGCAGTTTCGTGGTGCAACAGGCATACGCCGACCTGCGTTTCATGAAAGCCAGGCTTACGATAGGCAGCAAACAAGAGGCGGCAGAGTTGAAGAACAACAGACTTAGCAGTGGTGCGCAAACGCTTGGCATAAACGCCCGTCCCGTACCACAAGTTAAACTTTCGCTACCCGACTATTATACGTTGCCATTCTTTGGAAGATGGGTTAGCCTGAAGGGACACGTCGCATACGGTATGCTCACCGACGACGGTTGGCAACACGACTTTAACCACCGCCAACAAAAACACACCGACAACGTGCTGTACCACTCTAAGGCAGGGTATATCAAAATCGGTAAAGACGACAAGCCATTCTCAGTAGAGGCTGGTTTGGAAATGGGCGCTATATTTGGCGGCACAGCCTACATTTCCAACGCTGACGGCACAATGCAGGTTATAAAAAACAAGGCTGGACTGAGCAGTTTCTGGAACGTGTTTATACCAGGCGGACAAGACGTTGAGGACGGCGACATCTATGGCAATAAAGAGGGCGACGACCTTGGTTCTTGGTTACTAAGGCTTAACTATAAAGCTCCGTTTGGCAGGGTAAGCCTTTACGCCGACAAGTTCTTTGAAGACCATAGCGGAATGTTTCTGCTCGACTATGACGGCTATGGCAAGGGCGAAGAGTTTAACGAGTGGAAAGACAACCGCTACTTCATGTACTCGCTTAAAGACATTATGTTAGGCGCTGAACTGAATCTCAGTAACTCGTTTTACATTAAAAACATTGTGGTGGAATACTTATATACGAAATACCAGAG
The DNA here is from genome assembly GCA_964587765.1 of uncultured Prevotella sp. Lineage (GTDB taxonomy): Bacteria > Bacteroidota > Bacteroidia > Bacteroidales > Bacteroidaceae > Prevotella. The sequence continues at coordinate 5,331 of CAZPNJ010000014.1, read as the reverse complement.
CGGACCAGTATATCACGACCGCACATACACCATAAGCGACCACATAGCAGGCAATGACGACTACTATAACCACGGTGTTCTGAACGGCTGGCAGCACTGGGGGCAGGTAATGGGCAACCCACTCTATCGCTCACCTATATACAACACCGATGGCACTATTTATGTAAAGAACAACCGTTTCGTGGCATGGCATTTAGGCATTGACGGAAACATTATGCCACAAATGAATTACCGAGTGCTCGCATCTTGGCAAGAGGGACTTGGCAGATACACTCTGCCATACACTCACGCCCGCCACAACTTCAGTGTTATGGCAGAAACGACTTACCAATTACCTAACTACATCACCATTACAGGTGGCATTGGTTTCGACTGCGGAAGTATTTTAGGCAGAAATCAAGGACTGCAAATTACCATATCCAAACTATTCAACTAAGACATGAAACGATACATTTTTATATTAACACTATTCTCTGTTTTCGCATTTAGTTCATGCGAAATAGAGACTTCCGACAACGGTGACCTTGACGGCTTTTGGCACATGGTCAGTGTTGACACACTCGACACTGGCGGCAGAGCGGATTATTCAGAAAAACTGATATTCTGGTCTGTCCAACACAAGCTGTTGCAATTAAACGACAGAACAGGCGCTGGCAAAGAAGTGCTATGCCGATTTGCCCACTATGGCGACTCGCTGCGCATTTATTCGCCTCACGAAATGAGCCGCGAACCTGGTGGCGATATTCCACTGACCGACAGCACTCTGCTGTTGCCCTACGGAATAAACTCTATAGACGAACACTTTAAGGTTGAGGTCCTAAACAATAAAAATATGGTATTAAAAACGCATAAAATTAGATTAACTTTCAAAAAAATGTAATTACACTGCATTTTGCTTAAAAAAGGGAAATACTTTTGCAAGCAACTTACACATTTAATATATTTGCCCAGAGATAATAACGGAATATCATTTATATGATGCTTGACATACTAAGTAAATTTGAGCCTATTTCGCTCGATGAGATGAGTGGGATAAAGCTAATGAACCGCACCGACACAAAGTTTGTCACAAACAGACACTTGCTGCTAAAGTTATTGGAATTAGCAAACAAGGAATATTTTGTGCAGGAGATAGGCGACAGCCGATTAGCTGAATACTATACCGTATATTTCGACACCAATGATTGCGCTATGTTTACCGCCCACCAGAATGGGTTTGCAAACAGGCAAAAAATTCGTATTCGCTCTTATGTTGACTCTAATCTTAATTTCCTTGAAGTAAAGACTAAAAACAACCATAAACGTACTTCAAAGAAAAGGGTTACCATGCAAGGATTTGACCCTCGCCACCCCGACCACGACATAACGTTTGACTCTCACGACGACACGTTCAAAGGCTACGACGAGTTTATCAGAAAACATCTGCGCTATAACCCCGAAACGCTGAAAGAGCAACTTGAAAACCATTTCCAGCGCATAACATTGGTCAACAAGAAAAAGACAGAAAGACTTACGATTGACACCAGTCTGAGTTTTCACAACATAGTAACTGGTAAAGACCGCACCCTTGACGACATCGTAATAATTGAGTTGAAGCGCGACGGCTTGCAGCCTTCTCCTATTCTGAAACTATTAAACCAACTCAGAATAAAGCCTATGGGATTTAGCAAATACTGCATAGGCTCGGCTTTCACCAACGGAAACCTAAAACAAAATCGCTTTAAGGAAAGGCTGCGAACCATAGAAAAGATTAAAGGTTGAAAGCATAACGCTACACATTATTATATATAACTATTACAAACCGCAAAAAAGAAAAAACAATTAAAATATGGACAATCTATTAAGCTTTAATTTCGACGACACATTCTTTGGCATGATTATTCGCTTTGCCATTTGTATTCTTTGCAACTGGATACTAATAGACACGCTCTATTACAAGAAAAGCCATCGCCACGATTTCTACTTCACGTTTATGCTTACGAGCATAGCCATCTTCTTCCTTGTTTTCTTCATGATATTCGTTCTTGAAGACCTGAAGACAAAGACAAGTATCGGTATTGGTATTGGTCTCTTCGGTATATTCAGCATTATGCGTTACCGCACCGACGCCATGCCCGTCAGAGAGATGACCTACCTGTTCGTAATCATTTGTATGGCAGTAATTAACGCAATAGCTGCCAACGTGAGTCTTTGGGAGTTGCTGATGACCGACATTATTATCATCGGTTGCGTGGCCGTTTGCGAAAAGCGACTGAATATACAGCCTTCCAAGCTTGTGCAGTACGACCGCATAGAACTGATAAAGCCTGAGCGCAGAGAAGAATTGATAAAAGACCTTGAAGAGCGCCTCGGACTGAAAATCACAAAGGTGCAGATAGGTGCAGTTGATATGTTGCGCGACATGGCTATAATCAGAGTATTCTATAACTCTGACGACAAGATGGGCGGCGACGAAATTAACGAAACGCTTAAACTGCGCCGTGAGCAACTAACTACAACCAATGGATAAAACAAAATTGATATATGAGAAAAAAACTATTCGCACTATTAGCACTCACATTTTGCGCACTTACAGCCAATGCGCAAAGTAGCGATATGGGTATTTGGTACTCCATAGGCGCTGAAAAGAAGATTAACAAAAAGTTCAGCATTGAAGCGGAAGGCGAAATGCGCACTCGCAACGATGCTAAGACAATAGACCGCTGGTCGGCAGGCGTTGACGCCGAGTATAAGATTAAACGTTGGTTGAAGGCAAGCGCAGGCTACACTTTCCTTTACGACGACAACAAGAATAAGATTACTTCGGGCAACAACTACTACCCACACTATTGGGGCGCTCGCCACAGAATAAACGTCAGCCTTACGGGCGATGTCAACTGCGGAAGGTTTAACCTGTCATTGCGCGAGCGTTGGCAGTACACCTATCGTCCGGAAAAGACCGTTGACAGATACGACCTTGACAACTCTGTTTGGGAGACCAAGACCAAGCGTGCCAAAGGCAAGAATGTATTGAAAAGTCGTTTCCAAGTGAAATACGATATTCCTCTTTGCAAGGTTGACCCATACGCCAACGTCGAGGTTTCTAACGCATGGAACGTGGAAAAGGTACGCTACACCATAGGTGCCGACTGGAAGATAAAGAAATCCCATACCGTAGGACTTTATTACCGCTATCAAAACATCACCAATGACGATGACGAGGCAGAGCCTGATATGCACATCATTGGCGTAAACTATAAGTTCAAATTTTAAAGACAATAAAACTATGAAGACAAATAAATTAGCACTCTTGTTCATTGCAGCGGTAACCATGTTTACCGCTTGCCAGAACGACGACCCAAGTCTTGATGAAGTAATCAACAATAACAACTCTACCACCACGACCAACGACACTGTCTGGGTAGCCTTTACCGATGGCGGCGCAACCATAACCAATGGCGCAACAGACGTGGTTACGGCAAAACAGGCAGGAGGTCACGTGGCGCTAATCAGCAGTGCTGCTAAAGAGATTAACGTTATAGTAAGTGGCACGGGAACGAACAACAGCCTTTACGTTGAGGGTTCTTATAAAATGACGCTCACTCTCAACGGCGTGAACATAACCAATCCCGACAGCGCCGCCATTCGCATTAAGAACGGCAAGCGCATAAACGTAGTTGTAAACGGCACCAACACCCTTGCCGACGCTGCCACTGGCACTGACCACAAAGCGACGTTTTGGATAAAGGGCCACGCCGAGTTCTCTGGCGCTGGCTCGCTAACCGTAAGCGGCAACTACAAGCACGCTATAAAGACAGGCGAATATTGCACACTCACATCTGACTTCACAGGTACGATTAGCGTTGACACCGCACAAGGCGACGCATTACGCTGTGCCGAATATTTCGATATTGAAAACGGCAATGTAAACATTGCCGGTGCTATCGGCGACGGCATTCAAGTGGATAGCGCGGAAGTAGATGACGTGCCAACGACACCAGGTTACATATTGGTCAACGGCGGGAACATTAACGTAACCAACACCACATCTGACACGAAATGTATTCGTTGCGACGGCGCATACACTCAGACAGCGGGAACAGTTTCCGTTAATCTGCCAAGCGGCAAACTAAGTTCAAAGGGTATAAAGATAGGTGGCAACGGCACTCTCTCAGGAGGAACTATCAACGCCATCTGTGCTGGCAACGGCTCGAAAGGCATAAGCGGCGACGCCAACTTCACCATGACGGGCGGAACTATCAGCATGAGGCTGACCGGCGGTAAGGATAAGGTTACTGACCCAACCGACCCAAGCAACTGTTTCGGCATAAAACTCGACGGAACATGGAGCAAGACCGGAGGCACGGGCAACATATATGTGGGCATTAACGCAAAGGCAGCCATCAAAGACGCAAGCACCACCTATGGCGCAAGCGA
>CAZPNJ010000014.1:0-905 GCA_964587765.1 uncultured Prevotella sp. | reverse complement strand
ATACATAACAATTATATAAGGGAGGAAAAACAAATGAAAAAGTTATTATTGTCACTCTTTCTGTCTGTAGCGGCAGTAACCAACACCTTTGCCGATGACTTCGGCTACCTGACGTTTCAGACTTCAAGCGGCAAACTTACCTCCGTTGCCGTAAGCAGTCTGGTGCTAAAAGTCTCTGGCACAAAATTGGTAGCCACCAACGCATCGGGCACTACAGAATTTACGCTCGCAGACCTTAGCAAGATGTACTTCTCAGCTAAGGACGAAGCGACCAACATCAGTTCACTCACTGACAACGGCGAAAGCGCTTACAGCGTTTACACACTCTCTGGCGTAAGCATTGGCACTTTCAAGTCTATGGATATTATTAACGGCAGCCTTAAAAGCGGTGTTTATATAGTAAAATGCGCTGGCAAGACTCGAAAACTGGTTGTAAAATGAGAAAGCAAATCAAACATATCCTCGCCATGACGTTCGCCCTGTCTGTTACAGGCATTAACGCACAGACTATGAACATCGTAGTTGGTGACGTAACGTATGCCGTGCCAGCGTCTGCCGCAGGCGACATGACCTACAACTCAGGCACGTCAATAACCATACTGAACAAGACTTATTCTCTCACCGATATTGACCAGATATACATCGACAACAGCACCGTAACCGAAAACGAGATTGACGTAAACTACTCCACCTCGTCGGCTAAAGTCGTAATCGATGGCAGAATAGCTCAATATCTTGAAAGCGTAAGCGTAACCGGTGCAAACGTAGCACTGGTGCAGAGCGACAACCTCGCTAAAGAACTTACATACAAACTAAGCGGCGCCACCACGAGTGGCTCGTTCTGTATGGACGGTTCTTATAAGGCAACGGTCGAACTTAACGGTGTGTCAATAACCAGGACTAAC
>CAZPNJ010000013.1:16145-17525 GCA_964587765.1 uncultured Prevotella sp. | reverse complement strand
ATTGGCACTCTCGCAGCGTATATTTATTCCAAATTTAACTTTCTGACCGCATATTTATACAAAAACGCCTCAAAAATTAACAGTTTGGGACCTTGCTTATGGAATCCGCCCTGCTATCTTGTAGCTTAAATAACTATAAAATAAAGGACCAAAAGTCTTATTTCTTCGTCAAAATAACGTATCTTTGAAAAACAATACGTGTGTGCTATCTATTATGTTCGCAAACACGCCCGAAAAGACCACCATATTGCCATAAGGCATAAAACGATATATAGAACTCCCCTGCAGTGTTATTATAGGCTTGGTCGCCTTCGGGACACTGCTTGTGGAGTTCTACTATATAAAGGAGCAAGATGAGCAGCATCCAAGACATACACGCTTTTGAAGAGCGTATCTATGACATAGTTCAAGACTATGTTGATAACAACTATGATGAAGGTGACCGCTCAGAATGGCGTATGAGTGGGTGAAGCATCAAAATCATCTTCCTCAGTAAGAGACAAATGAAGAATAGACCTAAAACTTATGAACATAAATGAATATAGCTAAGTCGGAAATAGATATACAGAGGATAGAAACGCTGTTTGAGAAGATCTCGACGCTCATAGAGCATGCACGCCAGCATGTTTACCGAACTGTGAATACTGCCGAAGTGTACACGAAGTTCGGCATTGGCCGCTATATAATAGAAGATGAGCAATAGGGCAATTATCGCGCTGCCTATGGAAAGGCGGTGTTGAAAGGTGTGTCTGCCAAACTTACCGCAAAGTTTGGCAAGGGGTGGTCGGTAGAATCGCTGACATTGTGTCGTAAGTTTTATGCTGTATATTCGAATTTCGTAAACAGTGATTACGAAATTGAGAACGAATTTGGTAAACAGTGTTTACGAAATTCACAAACACCAGGAAATCAAACAACAACGAATATCCGTAACGCTGTTTCGGAAATACGGCAGCCCAAGTTCACCCTCACTTGGTCGCACTATCTCGTCTTAATGCGCATTGACAATCCCGATGAACGTAGTTTCTATGAGATTGAATGTGCCCGGCAGATGTGGAGCGTACGCCAGTTGCAGCGCCAACACGCCAGCAGCCTCTACGAGCGGTTGGCTTTGAGCCGCGACAAAGACGAAGTGATGCGACTGGCAAAGGAAGGACAGACCGTAGAGAAGCCGCAGGACATCATTAAGAATCCCGTTACGTTGGAGTTCCTGGGCCTTAAGCCCGAAGCAGCCTATTCAGAGTCGGAGGTCGGAGTGGAAGAGCATCATTTCTTATCTCTTTCGTTGGTTTGTTTTCAACCAAAGAAAGAAATTTTTCGTTCAAGTCCAGTTTGAGGATGGAACATTTTGGCTATCGCAGAAGCGCATGGCAGAATTGT
>CAZPNJ010000013.1:0-16135 GCA_964587765.1 uncultured Prevotella sp. | reverse complement strand
TGATGAAATAAAGTCTGCAGCCATCGTGCAGAAGCTGTTGCCCAGGCTGCGCTGGACAATGGATTCACCAGTTTTGTAGAAGCATAATTTTTAAGGAATCGTATGGAAAGTAATATTATTCTTTATACAACCGAGAATGGAAGTATAAGCGTTCAACTCCAGTTTGAGGATGGAACATTTTGGCTATCGCAGAAGCGCATGGCAGAATTGTTTGGCGTTGAAGTTCCCACCATCAACTACCACCTAAAGGAAATATTCAAAAGTGGAGAACTGGAGGAAGTTTCAGTTATTAGAAAAATTCGAATAACTGCCGATGATGGAAAAAAATACCTAACTAACTTTTACCATCTCAAGGTAATTCTCGCTGTTGGGTATCATTGCGATGGCACATTGCGCTGTAGGGTACGGGGGCCCCTTCCGTATCTGCCGGAAAGCTCCTTGGAAAGTTGCCCCTTGTCTATTGCCATCGTTGCCAACGTCCTACGGAATTTGTGCGTATTGAGCCATGCTGTTGGCAAGATTGCGTAATACGAGACGAGCCTCGAAAGCAAACTATGCTTTCGAGGCTCGTTATTAGTGTGTTATGGCTCATCTCATTAGAGAAGCGCCTTAAAGGATAGTCTTATTCGTCCTCACCGAAGAGAGGGTCTTCCGGCATAACCTGCACTGGCTTTTGCTGCGCCATGCGAAGTATGTCAGCAGGAACATATTTCTTGTTTACCACGAGGCGGAACATATATTCACGGAACCAGCGATCTGTCATGATAAGGCAACCGCCTACGCCATTGGTTGGCCCCCATGAGTTTTCAACCTTCCACTTCTTTGCCTTGCCCTGAGCGTTGAGGTCAACAGCGGTAAGGGTCATGGCATGAGTAGAGCCACTGTCAAATGTAGATATGCGCTGACTTTTGTTCATGCCGAACGTGGTGCCCATAAGCGAAGCGTAATCAAAGTTTTCAGTATCAAGATAACCTCGCTTGCGGTCGAACTGCTTGCCAACATCGTAGCTTGAATACAGTTTAGAACTGTCTTTGATGGCGTTTATGGCAAGTTGTTCAATCTCGTCCATTGGCAGATTCAGGTATTTCCAGTTATGACCGTCGTAGGTGTGGCGGTCGTACTGTACTTCGTAAGTCTTATGATATTCACGACGAGGGTCGTTCATAACCATTATGAACGTGCCGTTTAGCTTGTGTCCTACCGTGGCATTGTAAAATTCCTGTGGGGTATATGTCTTTGCCTCGCCGATGGTTTTGCCGCTTTTGTTGGTAAAAGCGTAGGTGAACTGCTTAACAGGAGTGCCAAGTGTGCGGCACAGCATATCATAGATAGTGCCTAACATCTGAGTTTTGCGCTCTTGAATGGCTTTAGTCTTTTTGCCGTCGGCAACCATCTGGCGCAGTTCAAGACCGAACTCACGCAGTTTGCTTGCCAACAGTTTAGCCATGCGTGAGGTGTTTTCAGCAGAGTATGTTTCTGGCTTTACGCTCATTGGCACAAGACCATACTTTTCAGCAAGGTCGGCAACACCGCAGAATGTGCCGCCATCGCTGATAGGATTGCGGAAGAAGAAACTTACGCGGGTGTCGTCCATTGGTTTCTTTGCGTTGTCGATAGTGCCTTGAAGCATAAGATTAGCTTTCTCAAGCTGGTCGTAGAAGAACAGATGAGCCTGCGAAAACTCTACCATGAGCGTGTCATTGTGCTGACGGGCGAAGTTTGCACGAAGTACATTTAGTCCGGAAAACATCCAGCAGCGGCCACTGCTCTGTTGGTCGTGAATGCTTTGCTTTGGAGTTTCGTTACTGAAATGAGTGTCAACTGGGCCTTGGTTGGCGAAGTTTTTAGCCAGATTGTCGATGCTGTTTGAAGCCATAGCGTTAAACAGCGCCTTTTGTGACTTGCACTCTTTGTGATTTTTCTCGATTGTCTGTAGCATCTCTTTAGAAATGCCGCCCCCAGCAGTCTGGGCGCTTGCCGTCGTAAAAGCCATAATGGCTGTGATGGCGAATAGTTTTCTTGCGTTCATTGTTGTTATATATTATTTTGCCGTTTCTTTTGAACTGCGCTTTGTGCGGTGGTAAGAACGATAGTCGTCGAGTGGAATTTCGACGTCAGGCTCGGTTAGTTCGCCCTGTCTGGGCAGTCTGAATTGCATATACTTGATGTTTATGCCACGCTCTATCCACATCTGCTCGTAGTAAGTGTGAATGGAAAGCACATCGCCAAGGTCAGTGCCGGAACCATACAGGTCGGTGGTCTTAACGTTAAGTGGCAGATGATTGTGGCTGACCACATAGTCGGTATATGTAAACAAGAAGTTTGAATCGGTTTTAAGATGAATGAGACCGCCATCTGTCAGGAAGTGGCGATAGCGCTCTAAGAAATATGTGCTGGTTAGTCGCTTGCGGGCATTCTTCATCTGTGGGTCGCTAAACGTGAGCCATATCTCCTGTACCTCGTCTTCGGCGAAGAATCGGTCAATTATTTCTATGTTGGTGCGCAGAAAAGCTACGTTGGTCAATCCTTTTTCCAATGCCTGTTTGGCTCCTGTCCACATGCGAGCGCCTTTTATGTCAACGCCTATAAAGTTTATGTCGGGAAACTTTTCAGCCAAGCCAACGGCATATTCGCCTTTGCCGCAGCCAAGCTCCAATACTATCGGGTTTGAGTTCTTGAAATACTCTTCGCGCCATTTGCCTTTCATCAGGAATGGCTCGTTGCTTATCACTGAAAAGGGATATTGAAAGACGTTCTTAAAAGTCTCCATATCCGCAAACTTTTCTAATTTTCCTTTTCCCATTGTTTTAATATTATCTTATGCAAAGGTAGTTACTTTCTAAGATAATGCTAAGCAGTTTCAAATAATAAGATGCCAACCACAGCCGTAAGTATGCCCAACAGCACGTCTATGGTGTAGTGGTGGCTGGTGTATATGGCAGTAAACCAAATGCCCACGCAGATAAATGCAAAGAGACCGGTCAACCATCGGTGCTGCTTCAATATTACAGAATATATGGTTGCTATAAGCAGGTAAGCCGCATGAAGCGAAGGCACTGCCGCAAACACATTAGAGTTGCCCGAATAAATGGAATGAAATACTGGGTATCCTATTAGCGCATCAAACCGACCGAGGCCAGCCACATTGCCTGGCGTGTTTAGTATCGGCTCAAAACCATACTGCATGACATACCAAGGTGGAGAGGCAGGGTGAATATAATAACCGCAGAAGCCCACAAGGTTGACTGTTAGAAACGCCCATGAAAAGCGCAGCGCCGCCTTATGGTTGCCTTTAAAATAAAGGTAAATGGCAAATGCCAACGGCACAGGCACCCAGCAGAGATAAAAAATGCCAGCCAGAAAATCAAGCGGTTTACAGTTGTGAAGTTGGAAGAACTCGTTTGGTGTAAGCAGTCTGCCACCGTCAGTTATTCCAAACATCGACTTCTCTAACTCGTAAAGTCCACGTATATCTATGGGATTTACTTCATAGTTGGGCAGCAATCGCATCCAGTCGTAACTGCAAGCGAACAACAGCCATGGCAGTAGCACTGAAGCATATTTGCGCATTGGGCGCACCGCCAATATCAGTATATATAATGTTATAAGGTATAATGAAAACATAAGTGTGTGCAAAGTTAATTGGAAACCACCATTTAATCGCTGTTTAATTACTGTTTAATCATAGATTAAGCATAATTTAGAGTTGTTCCGTTTTAGAATGGATAGCCTATTGCGAGGTGAAGACTTTGCCCATCTTTGAAGTTAGGAATGTTGTACCAGCCATTGCGATTGGTAGTGTAAGGCAGGTGAAGACCAATGCCCCAATCAACTCTAAGCACAAAGAATTCAAGGTCGTAGCGCAGGCCAATGCCAGTACCAACAGCTAACTCGTCGGGGAGATTATTTAGTTTGAACTTTGAGTTTTGGCGATAATCATCACGTATAGCCCATACGTTGCCTGCATCAAGGAAAACTGCTCCATGAAGGTCGCCAAACAATCGGGTGCGATATTCCATATTGGCAAGGAACTTTATGTCACCCGTTTGATCCATATATGACAGTTGTGGTTCATCTGTATGAAACGAACCAGGACCTATGGCTCTGACTGTAAATGCGCGAATACTATTTGCGCCACCAACAAAGAACTGCTCGCTATAAGGGGCGCGCACAGAGTTGCCATAGCTGTATATAATGCCAGCCGCAATATGACCTACGAGTTGAGAATGTTCTGTAAGAGCCCAAGTCTTGCGGAAGTCAGATTCAACCTTAAAGAACTGTGCGTAAGGGTTCTTAAACATCTCTTTATCTCGGGTGCTCCACTTGTTGCCAAATGCCATGTAAGCAGTGGAAAGAATGTTGGCAGCCTCGCTGACAGTGGTGCGCCAGTATATTGGGTTAATGTTGTTCTTGGGCGATGTATATGTATATGTGTAAGACATCTTTGGTATGAACTGGTCTTGCATGGAAATAAGCAAATATGGGTTTTGCTTCATGATGGCACGAAACGTGTCGGTAGTGCTAACCATGTGTTCATATTCGAGTGTCAGCGGACTAAATTCGTGGAGCGATGTGGCTGAAGTCTGGAATGTATATGTCAGTTCGCCTGAAACAACGTTGCGCTTGAAGTAGTCGGCACGATTAAGTGTGTTGCGTGAAGCACGGATAATGGTTGTTGGTGTGCTATGGAAGCGATGGCGACGCATGAAAGGCAACAGCAAACGAGGCAATTCAAGAGTGATGTCGCCACCATACTCGTAAGAATTCAACTTGCCATGGGCGCCTTTTGCTTCATGTCCTGTTTGCCATTCGTATGAACCATGAAGGTTAATGTCGAGTTTCTCGCCTCCATGAAAGGCATTCATCTTAGTCATACCAAGCACCAACTCAGGACCAACTCTGCCAGTAGTCTTGCCAGTAGCATTTGTCTCTATATAGAATTGGTATGGCTTGTCAAATACACATGAAAGTGTGAGGTCAAGCGTGTCGCAGTTGAGCGAAGAATCGCGAGGGGTGAAAGTAAAGTCAACCATCGAGAACAGTCCCATTGATGACAGTTTATTGGCACTCTCTGTGTAGTTTTGATAGCTATATGGTTGTCGAGGACGAAGTTTTAAGTCGCGCAGAATTACTCGTGGACGAATAGGTGGCCTGCGACCATTGAAATGGGCAGTGAAACGACGATGATGGAAAGAGTCTTTCAGTTCCTCCATAAACTTCTTGCGGAAGTTAATGGTTACATTGCCCATATACCATTTGTGCAATCCCCTGGGATTGATGCTGTCGTTGAGTTGAAACTTTAGCTTCACCTTGCCAGGCAAACTGGTGGTGTCGGCAAGATATGATGCGAATGAAGGTTGGTAATAAAAATAGCCGTTGTTGCGCAGAAGAGTGGAAATGCGATTGCGCTCGTCTTCCAATGCGGAAACATCAAACGGGTCGCCACCTTTTACTACAGCATCAGCGGTTGAGGCTTTTATCAGTGTGTCAGCATCGCCAAAGAAGCCATTGTATGAGATAGTGTCAATGGTGAAGAGATGTCCCATGTTTACATTATAGCCAATCTTTGCTTTCTTAGGATTACGCTGTTTAACAACATTGTAGCTGACATCACTTCTGAAATAACCATGAGAACGAAGCGCTTCGCGAGCTACTGAGGCTCTTAACTCAGGATTTACCCAACTCATTAGAACGGGCGCTTTGCCAAAGCTGGTGCGCATCCAAGTGCCAAACTTAGATTCGTCTTTCGCAAAGGCATTGTATAGCCAAAGTCTGAACTGGAAAGGTGTGCGATAGTATGAGCTGCCAAATATCGCACCATTGGGCGCAGTGGCAAGTGCTGCTTCAACTTCGGTTTGGGCTATGATGGCCTGGTCGCAGTTCTCATAGTTGTTGTACTTTATCTTCGTGAGTCCAGTGAAGAGTTGGTCGCCCTCTGGGACAGACGATGTGGAAGAACACCCTAATATAGTTGTAGCAATCAGGGTAGTAGCCAAATATCTTATGTTTAAGCAGTTGTTCATTGTGTTCCTTTCTGTTTGTTAGTTATTTAGCCTTATTTGATGTTTTCAATGTTAACCATTCATTCGCTGACAAGGTCGAGCATAATATAGCGTTCAGCTTGGTCAACTCCATAAAGGTTGAGCATATCAGCGTCAGCCTCAAAGTCATTCTTCAGGTCAAAGGCCTTGTCGAGTTTGTTTTGGTTGTCGGCATAGCGCTTGAACATTGTCGCTGCGTCTTCCATCTTGCGCTGCATCCATAGCGAATAGCCGGTATTGAGAATGTCAGCGTTAATACTTTTGTTGTCAGACAGCAGTGTAAGGTAAATGCGCTCTGCTTCATCGGGCTTCTTCTGAAGTAGAAGTCCCCAAGCCAATGCTCTTCTTACAGTTCTGTCGCTGGTGTCGTTGTAGTATAGTTCGTATAGAACTTTCATTCCGTCATCAAGATTGCCTCCATTGATTTGAGATATTGCTTTGTTTATCTTATATGTTTGGTTGTCTTGATTGATAAGTGTAAGTCTGTCGTAAATTTCAGTGGCCTTTACAAAGTCAGTAGCATTAAACAGAGCCTGAGCGTAACTGCGGAGAAGTTGCTCATCGTTAGGCTCGTCTTTAAGTATTGACTCAAGTATCTGCGTGGCTTTGTCGTATTGCCCAGAATGTAGGGCGTAGAAAGCAGCCACACGCTTATACTCGTTGCTGTCGTCTTTATAACTGTTGAGCATCTGTTTAACTTCTTGGTAAAGACCTCGCTTCAACAGAAATTTGTTTAGTTCAACAGCTTTAGACTTTAGCATGGTTTCAGCAATGATGCTGTTTGTGAAGAAGAAATAGTTTGCGCCATCAGCAGTTTCAAACGGACTTGTAAGGCAATCTTTGCTTTGGTGCAGTCTGAAGAAGCGAAACAAGTCCATAATATAAAGGCGACGTATATATGCTGGCGATTTATAGTTTTGGCTTTCGTCAATGTTAAACGACATTCCGTTCGCCTTTTGGAACATTTCCTCAATGTTTGGAGGCAAGTGCCCAATAAGTGAACTCATGGAAAGTGCAAACGAATATTTGTCAGAGTCGCAGAAAGGCGAATGCTCAAACAGAGCCTGCAAGAATGAACTTTGAGCGAACTTCTCGCTTGCGTTTTCCAATCCTGGGTGATTGATGTAGAACGGGCAGAACCAGTTGCTCAGTTCATAGAAGAAAGAAAAGCGCTTCATGTGAGAGAAACTGCCAAAGTATATGTCAGAACCATTTTTCTGCATATCCATCATCTTTTTCATGCTACTCTCCACTTCTTCCATTGCCTTGTCTGTTGCGCCAGGGTTGAGTATTTCGTTCAACTTATCTTCCTCCTCCTCAATCATTCGTTCGCCATTGAAGCGCAGATGGTTGTGCTTCATTATGGCTGGAATAATGTCGTGCTCTACCTTGTATCGGTCTTCATCAGCATTGCGACTATAGAATAGTTGCATCTGCAATTCAAGAAGTTCGGTGCAGAGTTCATTTGTAAGCAAGTTGTCGAGAATAGTCTTTATGCTTGGATATAGCTTGGTGTCTTCCTTTGGCAGGGTTATTGCCCAGCCAACTAATGCCCTTTGGCGAACAGTTGTCTCAGTGGCAGTCTTGCAGGTATTGGCAAGCGTGAACCACTTCCAGAAGTCAAATTGTTGCGTCAGTGAAAGAGTTATTGCGCTTACTATCAGGCAAGCATCGCTAACGTCAATGGTTGGCGATGTGATAAGTTCGGTGAAAGAGTCGGCTGCGTTTTCGTTCCACTGCTCAGAAACAAGAATACTGCAAAACAGTTTGTCGGCAAATTGTTGGTGAGTACGATAAATGTCTGTCTGCTTTTGCTTTGCCACCTCTTCAGGTTCTAACGAAAGCATGGCAATGTCTTGGACAAACGCTTCTAATCTTTCACGGATAGTGTCAATGGAAAAGTCTTCTTTAGAACAAGTTTGGTAAGCCGAAGAAAAAACAGGGTTATTAGTCTTGTCAATGGCAAGTTGGGTGTCGTTGCAGAGTTCGTAAACGTCTTTCAGCGTAGAATTGTAAAGCGATTGGCGCTTAGGGTCGTTGTAACCTTTCAGCACAAACTGCTTCATGCGCTCGTAGTTGTCAACGATAATCTCTAAACGGTTGCTAATAGCTGGGTAGTTGTTGCTGCTGATGAATAGCTTGAATATGCGCAATGCCTTACCCAAGTTGGCTTCATCAATTATGGCAGAACGTATTTTCTCTATAGTGGCGTTCTTGTTCTTCATTTATAATTGTTTTACATATTTCTGCGCAACCTCAATTTGTTCTTTTGAAGGTGCGCTGATATGAGTAAACTTTAAATCTTTAAGGGTGGCAAGCGCCTCTTCATTAGTGGCGCAATGCTTTGTGGCAATGTCTGAATAATAAGATATGCCATTCTTGTTGATAGAGTCGCACGCCATGTTATATGCCTTTACGAAAGCTGCTATCTGGTCCTGGCGACGTTTGTCCATAGTCTTGTCGTGGCGAAAAGCAATAACACCAAGACTGTAGCCCATCTTTCTGCTGTCGGCGATTGCCTTGTTGCCGTTGTTTATTGCCATTGCTGCCTGAGGTTCGGTCAGCCACATGGCGTCCATAGAGTTGTTTAACAGCATTGACAGTCGAATGTTTACACTGTTTATTTGAATCTTAAACACCTGCGCTTTGGTCTTTACCCCCTCCAATGCTTTGTCGGTAAGGAAGTCGGTGGCAGAGAAGCGAGTCATGGCAATCATCTTGTCGCCCATCTGCTCTAACTTCGTAAGTCGTGCTTTGCGATTGGTTATCAGTTTCCAATAAACGTTGGTCGATGAAAGATAGTTTAACTTTATGCCATCTTTCTGTATTTTCTCAGTGCGTAGAAGGTCGCTTACCATTCCTTCAACCTTGCCTGTGCGTAAATCGTCGTCGCAGTCAATCTGGGATGGATATGTGCGCAGTCTGAGGTCAACGCCTTGGCGCTCAAACATCTTGTGGTCGGCAGCCAAATAAATAGGCAGGCAATCGAGTGTTGAGACTACTGCCAACTTCAAAGCCAAAGAGTCTTCTTGCATAAGTTTGGCTTGGGCGGCTTTTGTCATTTTTTGTTTCTCTTGATACGATTTTCCGCACGAAACCAACAGCGTGACGAATAGTAACAAAAGGGTTGTATATTGCTTCATAATTATAAGATTCTGTATTTTATCTTTGCAAAAGTAAGAAATAATTTTGTTTCGATAGAGTTTTATTGTTACTTTTGTGAATCGTTAAAACGAAAGTAGATGGCAAAAGATAAAATAATGTATGTCTGCGACAACTGCGGATACGAATCAACTAAATGGATAGGAAAGTGCCCCAGTTGCCATCAGTGGAATACATTTAAGGAAATACGAGTTTCAAACGATTCTGGTTCAATGGCAGCTAAAAGTGCTGCCAGCAGCCTTAGAAGTGGGGAAGCCATTCATAGTGGCAGTCAGAACAAGCCATTGCGTTTGAAAGAGATTTCTCATAAAGATGACCCTCGCATTGATATGCAAGACGCAGAACTTAACAGGGTTTTGGGTGGAGGATTAGTGCAGGGCAGCATTGTTTTGTTGGGTGGTGAGCCAGGTATTGGCAAGAGTACCCTCACCTTGCAAACGATACTTAATCTGAAAGATTTACAAGTGCTTTACGTCAGTGGCGAGGAGAGTGCCCATCAGTTAAAGATGCGTGCTGAACGTTTGGCAGAGGCTACTTCCGCCTCAGCAAGCTGCCACGATAATGTAATGATTCTGTGTGAGACTTCGCTTGAGCGTATTTTTGATAACATAAAAGAGACTAAGCCAGAACTTGTAATCATTGACTCTATTCAAACCATTGCCACTGAAGACGTTGACTCAAGCGCTGGCAGCATTTCGCAGGTCAGGGAATGTGCTGCTGCTTTGTTGAGATTTGCCAAGTCGAGTGGCGTGCCGGTAATTCTTATTGGTCATATAAATAAGGAGGGAACTCTGGCTGGCCCAAAGATATTGGAGCATATCGTTGACACTGTTATCCAGTTTGAGGGCGACCAGCATTATATGTATCGCATATTGCGCTCCATAAAGAATCGTTTTGGCAGCACTTCCGAACTGGGTATTTATGAAATGCAGCAAACGGGACTTAGACAGGTGAGCAACCCTTCTGAACTGCTGCTCACGCAAGACCATGAGGGACTTTCTGGTATTGCCATAAGCAGTGCCATAGAGGGAGTTAGACCATTTTTGGTTGAAACGCAGGCGCTCGTGTCAACGGCAGCATACGGAACTCCGCAACGTTCTACTACTGGCTTCGACATAAGACGACTGAATATGCTGTTGGCAGTGCTGGAGAGGCGAGTTGGCTTTAAACTGATGCAGAAAGACGTTTTCCTGAACATTGCTGGCGGGCTTCGTGTCACTGATTTGGCAATGGACCTCAGTGTAATCGCTGCTGTGCTGTCGAGCAGTGTTGACCAGCCTATTGAAGCTGGCTGGTGTATGTGTGGCGAGGTTGGACTGAGTGGCGAAGTTCGCCCTGTAAACAGAATAGAGCAGCGAGTGGCTGAGGCAGAAAAACTTGGCTTCCACGATATGATAATCCCTAAATACAATATGCAGGGATTTAACAGCAAGAAATATGAAATACGACTCCACCCTGTAAGAAAGGTTGAAGAGGCTTTGAGGGTGCTGTTTGGTTAATATAAATTGTAAATGATAAATTGTAAATTGAAATGAAAGATTCAGTAATAATAGTAAGTGGTGGCATGGACTCTATAACCATGCTTTATGATAAAAAAGATGAAATAGCCCTTGGCATAAGTTTTGACTATGGCAGCAATCATAACAAGCGAGAGATTCCTTTCGCTAAAATGCACTGCGAACGATTAGGAATAAAGCACGTGACCATTTCGCTTGAGTTTATGCACCAATATTTCAAGAGCAGTTTGCTGGAGGGCGCTGAGGCTATTCCTGAGGGCAATTACGATGAAGACAACATGAAGTCAACGGTAGTGCCTTTCCGCAATGGCATTATGCTGTCAATAGCTATCGGCATGGCTGAAAGCAATGGCTTGAAGAAAGTGTTTATAGCCAACCATGGTGGCGACCATACTATTTACCCTGACTGTCGTCCAGAGTTTATAAGCGCCATTGACAAAGCTGCCGAGGCTGGTACTTATGAAGACGTTCGTGTGGTGGCACCTTATACTGACATTACGAAGGCTGACATTGCTCGCATTGGCAAGCGATTGGGACTTGATTATTCAGAAACATGGAGCTGCTACAAGGGTGGCGAGAAGCATTGCGGAAAATGTGGCACTTGTCGTGAAAGAATGGAGGCTCTGCATGATGCTGGCATAGAGGATAATACTGTTTATGAGTAAAAAACTTGCATCATAAACATATTATTCTTATCTTTGCGAGCAGTAAGACTATAATAGTAACTATGAATAGAAAAAGTTATAGAGCCCCAAGTCTTGGGCTGCTGGCAAAGGTGAAAAGCATCTGGCTTATGCAGATTTCTACAACTGCTCACAACGAGGTGAGCACAGGCGAGCAGAAGTCAAAAGGCGCAGACGTCTCAGATGTTATTTGGGAAGAATACAAGAGAAACGAAGACCTTTGGGAAGACGCTGACGATGAGTAAGAATTGAATGAAAACAGTTGCGCCTATGATTAAAAACAGTCACGCCTATGATTAAAATTAGTTGCGCCTATGACAGTTTTTAATGTCGCCTGTGATTAAAATCAGTCGTGCCTGTAACTTTCTGGCATATAAGTTGCACTATTGCATCAATAAAAGATATAAGAAAATTGATTTAAGTTAAATAATTCGCTGTTTGCACAAAAACTATTATATATAATAATGTGTAAATTTCGTGGCGGAAGATTTTTTTGTTAAATTTGCAAACATAATAATAAAGAGATATAATGGCTATTGAAACATTGTTTCCTGACTATATATTTGAATCGAGCTGGGAAGTTTGCAACAAAGTCGGTGGTATATATACTGTACTTTCTTCAAGAGCAAAGACTTTGCAGGGCAAACTTCGCGATAAAATCATATTTATAGGACCCGATTTGAAGGACGATAAATTCTTCAAAGAAGATAAATCTCTCTTATCGGAATGGACAAAACTGGCTGAGGCTGACGGGCTGAAAGTTCGTATTGGTCGTTGGCAAATACCAGGGCAGCCTGTGGCAGTGCTGGTTGACTTCGCCCCATTCTACGATAAGAAAAACGAGATTTATTCAGAGGCTTGGGCAGAGAGCGCAGTAGATAGCCTTCACGCTTATGGTGATTACGATGAGGCGTCAATGTTCTCTTACGCAGCAGCAAAGGTTGTTGAATGTTTCTATAATAAATGCGTAGCCTCTGGCTCAAAGGTGGTTTATCACGGAAATGAGTGGATGACCAGCCTTGGTCTGCTTTACATAAAGCACCATCTGCCACAGGTGGCAACCATCTTCACCACCCATGCCACAAGCATTGGCAGAAGCATCGCAGGCAACAACAAACTTCTATACAAGTATTTTGAAGGTTACAGTGGCGACCAAATGGCTGGCGAACTGAACATGCAGAGCAAACATTCAGTTGAGAAGCAGTCGGCTCTTGGCGTTGATTGCTTTACTACCGTCAGCGATATTACAGCCAAAGAGTGCGAGCAATTGCTCGACAAGAAGCCCGACGTGGTTCTTCCCAACGGTTTTGATGACGCATTTGTTCCAACTGGCAAGACTTACGACAAGAAGCGTGCTGACGCAAGACGTAAGTTGCTGTCGGTAGCATCAAAGCTGACTGGCAAGAAGTTTACCGATGATACTCTTATAATTTCAACCAGCGGACGATACGAGGTGCGCAACAAGGGCATTGACGTGTTTGTTGATGCTATAAATCGCCTCCGTCAAAACCAATCGTACGATAAGGAAACCATAGCCTTTATTATGGTGCCGGCTTGGCTGAAAGAGGCTCGCGAGGATTTGCAGGAGCGCTTGAAAAGTCGCAAAACCTTTACTGAACCACTTAGCGAACCGGTTATCACCCACTGGCTGTATAACATGAACGAAGACAGAGCCATGAACATGATGCGCTCTATGAATATAGCAAACAGCAAGGACGACAAGGTGAATCTGATATTCTTGCCATGCTATCTGAATGGCAACGATGGCATCTTTAATATGTCATATTACGATTTGCTGCTCGCCAACGACGTTTGCGTTTACCCTTCTTACTATGAACCTTGGGGCTATACTCCGCTTGAGGCAGTGGCATTTCATGTGCCATGTGTCACCACTGATTTGGCTGGCTTTGGCTTGTGGGCTATGAAACAGCAGCCAAAGAAATGCGGCAAGCTGGCAGATGGCGTTAAGGTTATACACAGAGACGACGACAACTACGATGAATTGGCTAATGAGATATGCAATGCCATAATTGAATATGCGTCGCTTAATGCTGAGAAACGTTTGGCTGCTCGCCAAAACGCACTGAAACTTTCTTCGCAAGCCGTTTGGCAGAAGTTCATAAAGTTCTACTACAAAGCTTATGACAAAGCACTGAAGAAAGCCCTGAAAAGAAACGAGAATAAAAAATAATAGAATAATAACACTTTAAGTCATAATAATATGAAAGTTAAAGCAGACTATGCAAATGCCCCTGTGTGGCATGAGATGACAGTTAAGTCGAAACTCCCTTCTGAGCTGAACGGTTTGGACGAGATGGCTCATAATATGTGGTGGGCTTGGAATTATCAAGCTCGTGAGCTCTTCCGCAGCCTTGACGAGGAACTTTACAAGAAGGTTAATCACAACCCTGTGAAGATGTTGGGGCAGTTAAGTTATGAAAGAATGCAAGCCATAATCAAGAACAAAACTATTATGGCTGAATATAAAAAGGTATATAAGGAATTCAAAGACTATATTAACGTAAAGCCTAACAGCAAGCGCCCGTCAGTAGCATATTTCAGTATGGAATATGGTATCAGCCCAGCGCTGAAGATTTATTCTGGTGGTCTTGGTATGTTGGCAGGCGACTATCTGAAAGAAGCCTCTGACAGCAACGTTGATATGTGTGGTGTGGGTTTCTTGTATCGCTTTGGCTATTTCACTCAGTCATTGAGCATGGATGGTCAGCAGATAGCTAAATACGAACCTCTGAACTTCAATGAACTGCCTATAGAGCGCGTAATGGACGAAAACGGCAATCCTATGATTGTTGACGTTCCTTACATGAACTATCAGGTTCACGCAAGCGTTTGGCAGGTAAACGTTGGTCGTATCAAACTGTATTTGCTTGATACTGACAATGAGATGAACTCTGAGTTTGACAAGCCAATCACTCACTCTCTGTATGGTGGTGACTGGGAAAACCGTTTGAAACAGGAAATACTGTTGGGTATCGGTGGTGTGCTGATGTTGAAGAAACTTGGCATAAAGAAAGACATCTACCATTGCAACGAGGGTCACGCGGCCCTTTGCAACCTACAGCGTCTGTGCGATTATGTTGATGAGGGCATGAACTTCAATCAGGCAATGGAGCTTGTTCGTGCTTCATCACTTTATACTTGCCATACACCAGTACCGGCAGGTCATGACTATTTCGATGAGGCTCTCTTCGGAAAGTATATGGGTGGCTATCCAAGTCGACTTGGCATCTCTTGGGACGAGTTCATTGGTATGGGACGTCAGAACCCTGACGACCATGGCGAGCGCTTCTGTATGTCAACTTTCGCTTGCAACACTTGCCAGGCGGTTAATGGTGTAAGTAAGTTGCATGGTTGGGTTAGCCAGAAGATGTTTGCAAACATCTGGCGTGGATATTTCCCAGAGGAAAATCACGTTGGCTATGTAACCAATGGCGTACACTTCCCATCATGGACAGCTACTGAGTGGCGTCATCTATATGATAAATACTTCGACAAGACTTTCATGGGCGACCAGAGCAACGAAAAGATTTGGCACGCTATCTACGATGTGCCAGATGCTGAAATCTGGGAAACTCGTATGGCATTGAAGGTTAAGCTCGTAAACTATATTCGTGAGAAGTTTACACAAACTTGGTTGAAGAACCAAGGCGACCCATCGCGTGTGGTTTCTCTGCTTGAACGCATCAATCCTAATGCGCTGATGATAGGTTTCTGTCGTCGTTTCGCTACTTACAAGCGTGCTCACCTGTTGTTTACCGACCTTGATCGTTTTTCTAAGATTGTTAATGACCCAGAGCACCCAGTATTGTTCTTCTTCTCTGGTAAGGCTCACCCAGCTGATGGCGCAGGTCAGGGTTTGATAAAGAGAATATTTGAAATCAGCCAGCGTCCAGAGTTCCTTGGCAAGATTATCTTCCTTGAAGACTATGATATGTTGTTGGCTCGTCGCCTTGTTTCAGGTGTTGATATCTGGATGAATACTCCAACTCGTCCTCTTGAAGCAAGTGGTACGTCTGGCGAAAAGGCAGAGATGAATGGTGTGGTTAACCTTTCTGTGCTTGATGGCTGGTGGCTTGAAGGCTATCGCGAGGGTGCAGGTTGGGCTGTCACTGAAAAACGCACATACCAGAATCAGGAGTATCAGGACCGTCTTGATGCTGCAACAATCTATGGCTTGCTCGAAAATGATATTATACCTCTTTATTATAAGAAGAATAAGACAACTGGTTTGAGCAAGGATTGGATAAAAGTTATCAAGAACTCAGTTGCAACCATCGCACCTCATTATACTATGAAGCGTCAGCTCGACGATTACTATGATAAGTTCTATGTAAAGCAGGCAGCACGTTTCAAGAAACTCGATGCAAACAACCATCAGTTGGCAAAGGACTTGGCTCAGTGGAAAGAAGACGTTGCAGAGCGTTGGGACGGCATAAGAGTTGTTTCAAAGGAGAACGACATGGTAGCTGGAGCAGAAACTGGTCAGCCATATACATTCAAATATGTCATTGACGAACAGGGACTGAACGATGCAGTAGGTTTGGAACTTGTTGTGCTGAAGAACGAGCAGGACAAGGACGAGCGTGAGATTTATTGCGTACACGAGTTCAAGGTAGTTGGTCACGATGGCAATAACTATACATTTGAATGTAAGGTTGACCCAGACTATGCAGGAACCTTCCGCACAGCTGTTCGTATGTTCCCAAAGAAC
>CAZPNJ010000012.1:266-17656 GCA_964587765.1 uncultured Prevotella sp. | reverse complement strand
ATACCTGGCGGCGTAACCGTCAACTTTATAACGGCGCTGGTTATATACGCCATGGTACTGTTCACATGGGGACAGGACTATGTAGCCACCAAAGACATGAAGCTCGGCATGAAGTTCAACACAGCGGCTAAAAGCCTCGGTTTTCAAGACCACGACATACTGGTTGGCACCGACAAGGGCGAGTTTAAGGGCTATTCAGCCGATATGTTCCGTGACCTGAGCAAAGCCACATGCGTGGATATTATTCGCGGCGGCAAGCGCCAAAGCATCAACCTGTCAGGCGATTTGAACCTGCTGGATATGCTGAAGACAGAGCCTCGTTTCGTGGATATGTATATTCCTAACGTTGTTGACTCGGTATTGCCAGCGTCACCAGCGTCGAAGATTGGCATGAGAAAAGGCGACCGTGTGCTTACGTTTAACGGCAAGGACATTGACTCGTACAACACTTTCCAGTACGAAGTAGGAAGAGTTAACGACGTGCTCGCCGTTTGCACCACACACGCCGACAGCGTGAAAGCCCTAACGGCAAGGATCAGTTTCGTACACGAAGGCGACACCATTATATATAATAAGGTGGTGCAACTCACTGCCGACGCAAAACTTATGGTCAGCTTCAGCAACAAAGAGCTGATGAACTATAAAGTCACCCACATAGAGTATGGATTCTTTGAAAGCTTCCTCGCAGGCGTAGTCTATGGCTGGAATGTTTTGAAGGGCTATGTAAGCGACATGAAATACGTGTTCACGGCTGACGGCGCAAAGAGCCTCGGCGGTTTCGGAGCCATTGGCTCGCTGTTCCCCGCACAGTGGGATTGGCACATGTTCTGGATGATGACGGCTTTCCTCAGCATCATTCTCGCATTCATGAACATATTGCCTATACCAGCGCTCGACGGCGGCTTCGCTTTCTTCCTGCTATACGAGATTATCACTGGCCGCAAGCCATCTGAGAAGTTCCTGCTGCGTGCAGAGTACATCGGCTTCACAATACTTATAATACTGCTTGTAGTGGCTAACCTCAACGATGTATTGAGGTGGCTAGGATATATGTAACAATGCACAATGCGTAATTCGCAATTACAAGGCAAATAAATTGTAATATCGCCCTGTGGGCGATTTGAATTGCGAATTGCGCATTGAGAATTACGAATTGCTATGAGAATTGGAGTTTACGGCGGTTCATTCAACCCCATACACAACGGACATTTGGCACTTGCCAAAGCCTTTCTGCAAAGCGGAAAGGTTGACGAGGTATGGCTGATTGTTTCGCCGCAAAACCCACTGAAGATAAACGCTGAGCTGATGCCAGACGAAAAGCGCCTGGCAATGGCTCAAGCGGCAGTGCTGGGTGAAAAACACATACGGGTAAGCGACTACGAGTTTCACCTTGAGCGCCCCTCTTACATGGTAAACACGCTTCAACACCTGTCGGCAGACTTTCCGCAGCACACCTTTACGCTGCTTATCGGATCGGACAACTGGACTTGTTTTGACCGCTGGCACAAACACGAGGAGATACTAAACCGCTACCCCATCGTTATTTATCCACGCACCGGCGACGACGTTGACGCAACCACTCTGCCACCCAACGTTTCGGTGATAAATACGCCCCGAATTGACATCAGTTCAACGGAAATACGCAAGAAATTGTCACTATCCGAAGACATACACGGCTTAGTACCCGAAAAAGTAAGAAAAATGCTGATTTCATCGGGCGGAAACGAATAATATACACATACCAGAAAAATGCAAAAATCCAAAAATCGTGCACATTTTGGTTAAGATTGCTTAAAAAATGCGACCTTTTAGCCAAACAAACACACCATATATATAAAATATGGTTACTTTTGCAGATGTAAGAATTGATTTATGACGCAAAACTTTAATAGTTTATCCGCTTACTTTTTTAGGCTTTCGTTAGAAAGAGTAACAAAGTTGCGACCAAAAGAACACGGCAACGGACGCAGACTGAGAAGTTAGCAGAAGTTGTTGGTAAAAAGTTAGGAAGTCGCATAGCCTAACTTGCTGAAATCACAAAATAAACAGGTGAACACACACACTTGTTTAACCAAAATGCATTAGTTTGCATGGTATAAGAGTGGCGGAGGCTGCTCTTATTTTTTATGACATTTTTCAGACTGAAAAGGCACTATAAACCGACCTTTTTTCCGCCCTTTTCGGAGCAGTTTAATTCGGTAACGTTAGTAAATTAATTCGGTAGCGTTACCAAATTTTCACGCTAAGCACTATGAATAAAGGGAATTGCCGAAAAAGTTGATTTGCTAACGCTACCAAAAAAATTTGGTAACGCTACTAAAAATTTTCGTCCTGTAAATAAAAAGAGAATCCTGTATTATGGCAGACTTGCCATTTGGGCTGCCTGTTTGTATTCCGACGGCGTAATATTGTAAGCCATGCGGAAAGTGCGGTTAAACGTACCGCGAGACGGGAAGCCTGCCATCTCGGTGATGTCGGCAATGGAATAGTCTTTTTCACCCGACAGCAGCTCGGCGGCATAGTTCAGGCGGAAGCCGTTAATGTATTCAGTTAGCGTTTTACCTGCACCCTCTCGCACTGCCTCGGCAAGATAGGTTCGGTTGGTGCCCAATATGCGAGCCAATGTCTCGCGATTCAGTTCGGAATTAGTAAAAAGTCGCTCATCGGTCATCATCGTTTGCAGGCGCAAGAACAATCGCTGGCTGTCAGTCAGCGGCTTGTCACGCTTGGCATCGCAAATTTGCTTGATTTGCTCTGCGTTAAGCTTTCGCTCCGCATCAAGTTCGTTCACCAACTTATAAATGCTGACATTTCTCGCATTCAAACGCCTGTTGTATATCACAAAAATGGCGAACATAAGCAGAATCATTACGTTAAGGATAACGGCTGCCAACAGTTTGCTTTCCGCACTGGCGGTTTCCTGTTTCAGAGTGCCTACATCGTACTTAGTGTTCATCTCTGCCATGGCTGAGGCATTGGCAGAACTGCGAATTTGCATCTCGGTAGGTTCAATAAAGGTCTTATATACATCGCAAGCCTCTTTGTATTTTCCCACCATGTAAAGGTGTTCAACATACAGATGCGACACAAGCAGAGCGTTAGACGTATTGTGACTCTCCGCTGACGCCTTCCAGTTTTCGTAGTCAAGCCGCAAGGCGCTTTCAATATCGCCGGTGGCTGTGTAATATTTCGAGCGCTCATATTTCAGTAAAAACAGCCCTAACGAATTAGAGCCTATCACCTGCTGTTCCGCCTCCTTGAAATATTCGTCAGCCTTTTTATAATTGCCAAGCGCCGTCTCTGCCGTAGCTTGCGCTATAGCCACCTTTTTATATAGCAAGCCCATAGCAACCTTTTCCTTGTGCTTGCCACGCATTTCGCTATCAAGAATTCGACGCCACTGTGCCGAGACTTTACGCAACTCATGAAACTTACCGAGTTTTTCAAGTGTCAGGCACCAATGAAGATACACCGAAGTCTTCTGGTTCAGGTTATCTGTCTTTGACAACATGGCAACCGACTTGCAAAAATGCGACTCGGCGGTTTTATAGTCTTCAAGCGTGAGATACATCACGCCCATAGTATATTGCGCCACAGCCATGCCCTTACGCTCAGGGTAAACAGAGGCGTCGTGCAACATTTGGTTAGCCTCTGCCATTGCTGTCTGTATGTATTGCTGATAGGTCAGTTTATTTATGTAAGCCGACCAGGTATAATAATAATCACGCCAGAGTTGCTTGTCGCGCATGAAGTTTAACGTAACGTTGCGATAAGCCTTCAGGCTGTCTATCATGTTATGATTGTAAAAACAAATCATTCGCAGCATCATGGCTGTGCTTTGGTGTTGGATATTGCGCTGAGCCACTGCCTCTCGATAATAGTTTTCAACGATGCCCAACTGCTCGGTGGCATCGTCGGTAACCGGAACGGTTTGGTATAGAGAATGGTATGCTTCAAGTAATTTTTCCCCTTTCAAAACCTGAACATCATGTTTCAACGCCCTTACCTGAGCATTGACTTCTTCGTTCGCATCGGCAGCCGCACAATTCAACGACGCGAAGGACAACACCACTAAAAAAATCGCAAGAGTAAATAACTCTTTGTGTTTCAATTTGTTCATATAATTATTTCTAATTCCGTCCGCAAAGATAACAAAAGAAAAAACATCTTATCGTGTTTTCACTTTTTTTATGATTATCATAGAACGTAACACCGTAAATGCAACGAAATGAGCCACTAAAGAAGCTACACATTATTATATATAGGTGCAAAACATTGCAATAAAAAAAGGGAGAACCTCTGTTCCCCCACAAATTCTAACTCGATTTGTAAACTTGGATTTTGATTTTATGCGTAAGTGATAATAATGTGTCGTGTGTAATTCTGATAGATTCTGTCGTTTTTGAACGACAAGGTTTATATCTTTTTTGAGTATCGTACTCTCAAAACGTATTATTAAGTTCTACGATACATCAACTTTTTCAAATGTTACAAGCGCATAGCGTTATGTTAACAAATCATGCTGCTTGCTTTTAACGTGTGCAAAGGTAGACAAACATCTTTTTACGCACTAAACAAATTGACAAAAATGTATCGCAAAACGACAATTACGCTATAAAATCCACTAGAATTTGCAATATATTACCTTGTTACAAATATCCTAATCAATTTTTAAGATTACGAATGGTTAAATGTTGATAATCAGAATATTTACATCTAAAATACGAATTAAAACAACAGGACTTTCTCGACAAATTACGCTAACGGCGCAAATCAGTTCGGAAAACGAAAAACAAGAAAAAGGCAGATGAATAAAAGCATATTGCCAAAGTGTTAAATTTACAACTTTTTATTGAAATTACTTGTTTGGATTTATTTTTTTATTAAATTTGTACCCGTGAAGCCTAAACACACGTTAAAATGCAAAGAACGAACTATACAGGTTTACACGACGACGCAAAATAAACTAAAAGAGAATAAATAACTAAATCTTATCCAATGAATGTATTAACTTTTAAGAAACATCTATTGACGAAGCTATTGCTATCGCTGATGGTGGCTTCTTGCTGCGTTACGTTCAATTCGTGCGATACAGATGAACTGACAGGACAACCCGACTACTTGGGCAACTCTATCTATGAGCAGTTGCAGAAAGAGGGTAACTATTCCTACACGTTGCGTTTGATTGACGATTTGGACCTTACGGCAGTGCTTAGTAAAACGGGTAGTAGAACCCTTTTCGCCGCTGACGACGATGCCTACGAGGAGTTCTTCAACAACAACCCATGGGGAGTAAAAGGCTACGAGGGCTTGACAATGGCCCAGAAGAAACTGCTCCTAAACAGTTCAATGATTAACAATGCCTATTTGATTGAGTTGCTGAGCAACGTCAGTGGCAACCCACCACAGAAAGGCCAGTGTATGAGACGTGAAAGCTCTATGTCGATTTACGACTCAATAGCTAAGATGTATCCGCAGGAGATGCCTAACACGTCTTATTGGAGCAAGCTAAAAAATCGTAGAGAGGGCGTAGTAATGTTGCGCGACAACAGCACCCAACCAATGATTCACTTCTTGCCCGCCTACATGCAATACAACAAGATTACTGACGCTGACCTTGCCATACTGACTAACGGCGCAGCCAATTCAACATCAGAAGCGTGGGTAAACGGCAAGAAAGTCATAGAGCGCGACATTATCTGCAAGAACGGTTATCTGCACAAAGTAAATGGCGTTATCACGTCCTCGGACAATATGGCACAGATAGTGCATAACCACAGCAATCTGTCAACGTTCAGTAAACTGCTTGACCGCTTTAGCGCACCATATTACGACGCTAACGCTTCGGCCAACTACAACCGTCTGAACAAAACCAACGACTCTGTATATGTAATGCGCTACTTTGCCATGACGGGCAACACGGGATACAACTCAAGAACGCAGACGTCGAGCGACCCTGACGGTAACGCAGTAAACGCGAACCTTACGTTTGACCCGGGCTGGAACCACTATATGTACACCAACACCGCCGGTTACGACTTGCACTACGATGCCGGAGCAATGCTGGCTCCTACAAACGACGCATTGGAGAGATGGTGGAATGCTGACGGTAAGGTTCTGCAAGATATGTATGGCACATGGGAGAACGTGCCGATAAAAGTGCTTGTTAAACTTATCAACAACAACCTTATCAGTTCGTTCTCTGAGACAGTGCCTTCAAAGTTCAACAATATCGTTGACAACACCACCAAGACACCACTGAAGATTACCACCGCCAACGTTGACAGCTGCTTTATGGGCTGCAACGGCGTGGTTTACATGACCAACAAAGTGTTTACGCCAGCCGACTATTCTTCGGTTTCATTCCCGGCACTTGTAAACACAGAGACGATGAATGTGCTGTACTGGGCTATTGAACAGCTTAACTTTGAGCCATACCTTAACTCTATGGACTCTTACTACAGCTTCATCATACCAACCAACAACGCCATGCTTACCTATATTGACCCATGTTCGTTCGGAACGGTCAACACCATAATGTGGCAATTCTTCTATGACCAAAGCAAGAGTGCGGTAAGCGCCCACCGCTACTATTACAACATCAGAACAAAGACAATGGGTGCACAACTCGCTGACGCTACGGCAGGAGGTCCACAGGTATTGAACCGTTTGGAAGACATCTTGAACAACATCATAGTCATAGGCAACATTGAAGACGGTCACACCTATTACAAAACTAAGTCAGGCGGTATGCTAAAGGTAAACAACGCCGGACAGGTTGGACTAATGACCGTTGCGGGCGGCTACCAGATTGAGACGGGTGACCCACTGACCGTTAGCACCATTTACGATGAGAGCACCAACGGCAACGGTAAGGCTTACGTCGTAGAGGGCGCAATCCCCGTAACATCGCAGCGCACAACCTACAGCATACTGCAAAGCGACACTGCCTACAGCGAGTTCTTCAATTTGCTTAAAGGCAAGAGCGGACTGCTGTCGCAAGCCTACACGGCAAAGAACTACAGGTCAGTTGACTACAATATAAATCTGTTTGACGCGTATAACTATACGATTTACGTTCCTACCAACGCCGCAATAAAGGCGTTACAGACAAAGGGCTATCTGCCTACATGGCAAGATTACGAGGCACTTGACGCAGACTCACTGTATCACCCAAGCGCAACTCAGAACATCACCGCTCTGAAGAACGCAGCTAAGAAAGTAGTCAGCGAGCGCATCGTAAACTTCCTGAAATACCATATTCAAGACAACTCGGTAATGATTGGCAGCGAACAGATAGACACAACGAAGTATGAGACAGGCGTGGTAAACCCTGCTAACAAGCGCTTCTATTACACTACAATCAACGCCAACAACACATCGATGACCGTTAAGGACTTCCTTGGCAACGTGCGCAACGTAGTTACCAAAGACGGCTTATATAATAATATAGGTAGAGAGTACTGGATTTCCAATAAGGACAATTACGAGGAATCAGAGATTTACAATGCCTCTGACGTGGTAGTGCATCTTATTGACGGCGCTCTGCTATACTCTAACAACCAGTTGACAAAGTGGCGCTCACTTATCAACTTCGGCGACGGAAGCACAGCAAAACGTTCACACAAAGCTAAAAGAAGATAACAGCTATGGATAAGAAGATAAAATACATATTACTCTCGCTTCTATGCTTTGTGGCAATGGGAGCATCGGCACAGATAACCGCCGTTCACGGAACGGTATCCGACGAGTTCGGACCAGTGATTGGTGCGTCTGTATGTGAGATAGACCAAAACAAGCGTATCATTGAGGCTGCGGTTACTGACATTAACGGTAATTTCTCAATGAAGGTGCGCAACCCACACGATAAGTTGCGCTTCAGCTACGTTGGCTATAAGACAGTTATTCTGCCCATAAACAAAGAGACTTTCGACATAACGCTACAGTCTAACACAGTGCTTAAAGACGTAGTCGTAGTAGCTAAGCGCCGCCTTGACGGTGGTGGACTGGCAATCCCCGAGCGAGAAATCTCTTACTCTACGCAGAGTATCGACACCAAAGAGTTTGAGGGACTGGGTATAAACACTATTGACGAGGCTTTGCAGGGCCGTATCGCCGGTTTGGATATTATCTCGAACTCAGGTAACTTAGGTGCCGGAACGACGATGCGTCTGCGTGGTACCTCTTCTATTTCGGCACTGACCAGTTCTAACCCGCTTATCGTAGTAAACGGCAACACATGGAACGTGGATATGTTAACATTCGACGCAAACTCAGCCAACGACGAGCAGTTTGCGCAGTTGCTTAACATCAACCCTGAAGACATAGCCCGAGTAACAGTGCTTAAAGACGCTGCCGCAACGGCTATCTACGGTTCGCAAGGTGCTAACGGTGTTATTGAAATCACCACCAAGCGTGGTTCAAGAGGTGCGCCACGCGTAGCTTATAACCTTCGCTTGACAGGCACATATCAGCCTAAGGGTTACAAGTTGCTTAATGGTGACGACTACACCATGATGCTTAAAGAGGCTTACTTCAACCCTCAGCAAAGCGATGGTGCCAGCAACATAGTGGAACTTAACTACGACCCGACCTTCTCGGAATATGAACAGTACAACAACAATACTGATTGGGTTGACGAGGTTACGCAGATTGGTCTGCGCCAGAATCACTATCTCTCAGTGTCTGGTGGTGGTGAGAAAGCTACTTTCCGTATATCAGGCGGCTTCGACCACGAGACAGGTTCAGTAATCAAGCAGAAACTTGACCGCTTAGCCACTCGCGTAGCACTTGACTACTTTGTCAGCGACCGTATAAAGATTTCGACAAACTTTGCTCTTACATACACTGACAACAACAAGAACTACAACGACCTGTTGAGTCTTGCTTACAAAAAGATGCCAAACATGAGCGTCTATGAGCAAGACCCGGTTACCGGCGCTAACACTGATAAATACTACGAAATGCTTCAAACGGCGTCTTCTATATTCAACGATGACCAAAAGAAGTACGTTAACCCCGTAGCAAGCGCCAATCTCGCAAGGTTTAAAGACCGCACTTACGACATCACCCCTGAGTTTGAAATAAACTACGACCTGCTCGGACTTAACAACAACGAGACACGATTGAAGTATCAGGGTCGCGTTTACATGAACATCTTTAACGAGTACATTGATAAGTATTACCCACAGGACTTGACTACCGTAAGTTGGGACAACGGCGTTAATGACACTTACGCCGAGAGCAAGAAGAGTGTGGCTTTCAACACTAAGCAAACACTTACGTTCACCCCACACTTCACTAACGAAGACCATCAGCTTATGGCTCTGGCACGTATGGAGTTGACCACGGGTAGCTCTAACGGACAGTCTAACAGCGCATCGGGCTTGGTTTCAAACATTCCTACACCTGACGCAGGCGGTACTATAACAGGTCTGGGTTCAAGTTTCGCACAGTGGCGTTCGCTGTACTACACCCTACAGGTACACTACGCATACAAGAGCCGCTACATGGCAGACTTCTCTGTTCGTGCCGACGGTACAACAAAGTTTGGCGATAACAAACGCTGGGGGTACTTTCCCGCTTTCTCACTGCGTTGGAACCTCGTTGACGAGAAGTGGTTTGAAAAGATGCGCTCATGGTTGTCAATGTGGATTATTCGCGCCAGCTGGGTTAAAGTTGGTAAGACTCCGAACGCTGACTACCTGTATGAAAGTAAATACGGTTCTACAGGTAGATACATCGACGACGCTGCCATGTATCCTATAAACCTACGCCTTACCAATTTGCAGTGGGAAACGAAGTCAACCTACGACATTGGTATGGACTTCGGCTTCTTTGACGATAAGTTGCAGATATGAGAAACGTGCGTATCCCTTCTAACGCCGGTTACTACACATTGCCTTACAAGAACGTAGGCTCTATGCGCAACATCGGTTGGGAAATGCACCTGAACACCAACAAACTGATAAAGGTTGGAAAATTCACCGCCGACTTTAACGCAACCATCGGTAACAACAAGAACGAAATATTGAAGATGGAAGAAACGGTGCTGGCTTCGCTTAACCCTGACTTCGGCTACGGCAACCGCCAGGCACTTCAACGCGTACAGCTTCACAATCCATTCGGTGCAATCTATGGTTTCCGCTTTAAGGGAGTATATCAGTATAACTACAACACCTTCCTTAATATGTCAGACCAACAGCGCCTCGACTTCATCGCTGAGGGCAAGACAGCACCTGTAGCAACAACCGCTGAGGGTGCAATCGTATACGATGACAACGGCGACCCCGTGCGCATGATGTATAACTACGCAAACTCTGGTTCACCGCTAAACTACAAGTTTGAAGGCGGTGACGCAATCTATGAGGACGTAAACCACGACGGTAACATAAATGCACTTGACATTGTGTATTTGGGTTCATCACTGCCTACGCTGACCGGTGGTTTCGGTTTCAATCTCTCTTATGGCAAGTGGCGTTTGAACACACAGTTTAACTTCCGTACAGGCAACAAGATTCTGAACCTTTCACGTCTTGACCTTGAAGCTATGGTTAACAACAACAACCAGAGTCAGGCAGTAAACTACCGTTGGCGCAAAGAGGGTCAGGTAACGACTATACCTCGCGCCATGTACGGTTCAACTTCAAACTACAACACGCTTATCAGCGACCGCTTTGTTGAAGACGGTTCATTCCTTCGCCTGAACTATATGCAGCTGTCTTACGCTTTCGACGCAGTTAAGCTGAAAAAGTATATAGGTCTTACGGGCTTGAACTTCTATATCAGTGCAAACAACCTATTCTGCCTGACCAAATATAAGGGTGTTGACCCAGAGGTTAACTACGGCTCTTACGGTGCTGCCACTGATACCGGACAGACTCCACGTGCAAGGTCTTATACATTAGGTATAACAGTAAACTTCTAAGAGCAGATGAAAATTATGAATATAAAGAACACTATAATAAAGGTTAGTCTGCCCATTATCGCAGGTTTAACCATGAACTCGTGCTCAGATTTCCTTGACTTGAAGTCGCTCAACGACATTGTTGAGGAAGATTTCTGGAACGAAGAAGCTGACGTAAACAATATTGTAACGGGCTGCTACTCGGCTATGCAGGCACAAGCTGTCGTTGATAGAATGATGGCATGGGGTGAGTTTCGCTCTGACAATATCGTAGGCGGCAACAACATTGAGAAAGACGCAAGTCTTGCAAACATATTCCAAGAGAATATAAACGCTACCAATGCATACACGTCATGGGGCGATTTCTATAATATTATAAATAGGTGTAACATAGTAATGCACTACGCACCGAAGGTTCACGCTAAAGACCCTAACTATTCAACCAGCGAACTCGCTGCAACAATAGCCGAGGTGTCAGCCATTCGCGACCTGTGTTACTTCTATCTTATCCGCACCTTCCGTGATGTTCCGTTCACGTATGAAGCTTATCTTGACGACTCACAGCAGTTCGCAATACCAGCGACATCGTTTGACAACGTACTTGATGCACTAATTGCCGACCTTGAAAAGGTTCAGGACGATGCAGTGAAGAAGTATCCGCAGACTGTGTCAGAAGATCAGACGGGGCTCATTACCCAAGACGCTATCCACGCTATGCTTTGCGATATGTATCTGTGGAAGCAAGATTATAATAACGCCATCAAATATGCCGATATGGTCATTGAATCAAAGATGGCAGATTATAACAAAGCCCGCAACTCTTCATCGTCGCAGTCAACAAGCGAACTCATTGAAGGTTTTCCGCTTATCAAAGACGTAAGCAGCACCGGCAGTTATTATGGCACAGCCTATAACTCTATCTTTGGCACAGGCAACTCGTCTGAAAGCATCTTCGAACTGACTTTCTCCAGCGACAATACCATGCCTGCAAACTGGGCTGTCAGCGCAAGATACGGCAACGCTACCACTTTCCCAGGTTTCATTAAGCCAGCCGACTTCATCGGCACAGATATCAGAGACGAAAACTTTGACGTGTTCGTTGACAAGTACGACACTCGTTCGTATGAAAACATCATGCCACTTTCCACTTCACTATTTGCAGTCAATAAGTATGCCGCACCAAACGTTACCGTCACCATTTCGGATAATACTCCAAAGCTAGACATGTTTTCTCTCTACACAGAGAAATACTGCCATTCCAACTGGATAATCTATCGTCTTACAGACGTAATGCTTATGAAAGCAGAGGCTTTGGTCGAGAAAGTTACTGATGCAGACTACACAGGCGCAACAACAGCTGCCGATTCTTCAGCTATCACGGCTGCAAACAAGACGCTTAGCGACAGTTTGCTGAAAGAGGCATTCAACATCGTTTACGCCATCAACACACGCTCAAACTGTAGCACCACAGGCAAGTCTTCGCTTAGATTTAACTCATACAACACAAAGTCTAAGATGAGAGACCTCGTGCTTGACGAGCGTCAGCGCGAACTTATGTTTGAAGGCAAGCGTTGGTTTGACCTCGTGCGCCGTTCACGCCGCGATGGCAACACCAACTATCTGTCAAACGAAGCAGCAGATAAAGGTTATGAGAACCCAACTCTTGTAAAGAGCAAGCTCTCAAGAATGGACGCTATCTACTGGCCTTACAACAACGATGAGATAAAGGTCAACAGATTCTTAGTACAGAACCCAGCCTTTAACAGCGGCGGTTCAGACTCTTACAAGGCAACCAAATAACCACAGTGTAAGAGCTACTTAGAGTAATTAAACACAGAATATAAAAGTAATAAGATATGATTAAGAAGATATTTAGCAGTGCGTGCATGGCAATATGCCTGAGCTGTTTAACCTTCATGTCGAGTTGCAGCGACGAGCCTGACACAGCGAACTACTACACGTTCACAGGCGAAATGATGAGCGACTATTTGCAGAGCCATCAACAGTTCAGCAAGTTCTCAACCATCGTTAAGCGCGCAGGACTCATGGACTTGCTCTCGGCTTACGGAGCATACACATGCTTCCCACCTACCAACGAGGCTGTTGACACATTCCTCGCAAAGCGTGGACTTTCCACGATAGACCAGTTGACAGATGCCGACTGCGACACTATCGCACGTACACATATTATAAGAAACATGTACACCACTGCGGAAATGCCTGAGGGCGTCATCCCTAAGGCGAACATGAACAAGCGATACATTGAAGTAAGTGCCAGCACCGACGCCAACGGCAACGCAGTAGTTATGCTCAATCGTTCAGCCAACATCATATTTGAGATGCAGGACGACTCTGTTGAGAATGGTATAGTTCAGCCTATCAACGGCGTGCTTGAAAGCAGCAACCGCATGCTTCCAGACGTAATGTCAGAGAACCCGACCATATCATTGTTTACAGAAGCATTGAAGGCTACGGGCATGGCAGACTCGCTTACGAAGTATCGCGACGAAAACTACAACTCTGATGATTATGAGCGCTACTCATACAAGTCGCACGTAAACTATGAAACTGCAACAGCGCCTGACGACAAGCTCTACGGCTTCACCGTCTTCACGCCAACCAATGCGGTACTTGCCAACAAATACGGCATTACCACACTTGAAGGCCTTTACCAGAAGGCATGCGAGATATACGACGTTATGTATCCGGAGGATGCCCATGCTGCTTATCACAGCATCGACTCGCTCACCAATCGTAAGAATCCTCTCAATCGTTTCGTTTCATATCACATACTCGACCGTAACGTACAGGGTTGGAACTATCTCACACCACTTGGTGACATAGGTATCTTGACAAGCATCATGAACCCTGTTGACTGGTACGAAACTATGCTTGCTCACACCATGATTAAGTGCGAGAAACTGACCGTTGTAAAGTATGCAGGTTCTGACACCAAGGGCGAGCGTTACATTAACCGCCGTTTTGATGACGATTACCAAATCTCTGGCGCAATGATTTCTCAGAGCGTTGAAAAGGAGTACGACAACAGTGCCCTTAACGGACTGTATTTCTATATAAACGACATCTTGGCGTTTGACGAAACAACCCGCGACATCGTTGACAATACCCGTATTCGTATGGATATGTCAACCATATTCCCAGAACTTATGACCAACGGCATACGCCAGAATGGTAATCCAAACTTCCAAGACCCGAAATACGACGAAACAGCTAAGTATGGTCGCAACTACTACTTCCCTAAGGGCTACTTGAAGGGTGTTGACTGCGATGGCTACTTCATCTATCGTCGTCCTCACAACTACTACGACTCTTACGAAGGCGATGAAATGAACCTCTTCGGCGACTACGACATAACCTTCCGCATACCACCTGTGCCTTATGAGGGCGAATGGCAAATTCGTATGGGCTATGCACAGGAAGATACCCGTGGTATCGCACAGGTTTACTTCGACAATGTACCTCAGGGCATACCTATTGATATGACCATTCCTCTTAACGACCCTTCAATCCTTGGCGAGGACTGGGTGTCAGACTATGACAACTACAACCTTGGTGCACAGCACGACGAGTGGCTTGCCAGCGACCAGAAGGCATTGAAGAACAAAGGTTACTATCGTGGCGCTGCGGGCGGTTATCGCTACAACGGCGCAGGTGGTACCACAACAACAATATTTGCCACACAGGCTCACACCTTCCGCCGCGTACTCTGCACAGTGCATCTTACTACAAACGAAGACCACTATCTGCGCATACGCTCAGTATCTACCAAAATGGGTAACAACAACGAGTTCATGCTCGACTACATTGAACTTGTTCCAAAGAGCGTTTACGGCGTTACCAACGAGGGCGAGATGGAAGACATGCTCTAATCACCCCTTACATCAGTCAATAAATATTCTATTAAAATCATACGATATGAAGATTAACAAAATATACAAGACATCGCTCATGGCGGCAGCCTTTTCGCTATCGCTGCTCACGGTGTCATGTAGCGATGAATGGGACGACCACTACTCAACGTCAGCGGTTAGCGACGGCACACTATGGAGTGCCATCAAAACCCGTTCAGACATTAGCAACTTCGCTCGCGTAGTTGAAGCTTGCGGCTACGACCTTAATCTTAACGGCAACCAGTCATACACTGTGTTCGCCCCAACAAACAGCGTACTCACCAACGAGATGGCAGACAGCCTTATCCAAGCTTATAAGACTCAGGCTACAGCAGGCGTCAGTTCCGACGACAACAGCGTAATACGCCAGTTCCTGCAAAACCACATAGCTCTTTACAAGCACTCTGTTTCAGCAAGCACCGACCAGTCGATTACGCTTATGAACGGTAAGTACGAACCATTTACGGCTACTTCAATCGGCAATGCCCCAATCGCTTCCAGCAACCAGCTGTGCAGCAACGGCTTGCTCTACACTCTGTCTGGCAAAATCAACTACTTCCCCAACGTGTTTGAGTACTTAGGGTTAACCGATGGACTCGACAGCGTTTACAACTTCTTGAAGAAGTACAACGTATATGAGTTCAACGAAAGCAAGAGTGTTGAAGGTGGCATCGTCAACGGTCAAACCGTTTACTTAGACTCTGTCACTGAGCTTACCAACAGAATGTTCGATATTCTTGGCTATATCAACAACGAGGACAGTACATACTGGATGGTCGCTCCTGACAACAACGCTTGGAATACCCTCTACAACGAGTACCTGAACTACTATGTTTATGATGTTACTCAAAACAAGTACGACTCTCTACAGAGGGTTAATGCCAGCTTGGCTATACTGAAGGGTCTTTTCTTCAGCAAGACCGTCAACCCAAACATAGAGAAAGAGAGCGTTGACTCACTCACGTCAACCTCTGCCCCATCGGGGCTCTATCGTAAGCTGTACGATGAGGATTATAAATACTACATTACTTATAATCCATACGCTGCGGGCGGCTTGTTTGACGGCACCACCGACAAGGAGTGCAGCAACGGTCATGTGCGTACAGCCTCTACTCTTAACATGTACAAGCGTAACACCTTCTTGCAGACCATTAAGATTGAGGCAGAGAACGCTAACCGCCTTGACTCCGTAGCCAATTGTAACACAACATTCCGTCAGGTATCTACTTCCAATCCTTTCTATAACAAGATATCTGGCAATATGTTCATTGAGTGTACGCCACTAAAAGAAGGAAGCAACCCATTCCTGTACTACAACGTACCAAACGTACTTTCTAACGTGGGCTACGACGTATATGTAGTTTTCGCACCGGCATTGGCTTACGACACAGCCGCAACCGATGCACAGCGCATGCCTAACCGTTTTACATTCCAGATTAGCTACAACGATGTGAAAGGCGTTAACCAGATAAATAAAAGACCTGGCAGTAAGAGTCGCTACGACACCCAAGTAGATGTCGTTGACACAATACTTGTGGCAGAGAACTTCAAGTTCCCTACCAGCACCTACGGTTTAACACAATCAACGGCTAAGTTAAATCTAATAGGTTTTGTTACGGCAGGAACCTCTTCTATGTTCAAATACGATATGCTTATAGACTGTTTTATACTAAAACCTCACGAGGAGTAAGAAGCAGCTTAACCTAACCATTAAAGAATTTGCATAATGAAAAGAATTAAGATACTTTGCTTTCTCCTATTGATGACGGGCTCAACGACAGTCTTCGCCCAAGAAGGAGATTTTGACGACGCCACACTTTCCCATCAGGCAGCGCCCGCAAAGAAACGTCCCGTGGCAAAGAAATATCCTACACGCACCGTAAAGGGCCATGTGCTGAATGCAGCTAATGGTTTACCCGTTTCGGGTGCAATGATTAGCACCACTGGCATTGACGGCTACAGCGCACTCTCTGCTGACGATGGTAGCTACGAATTAAAAGTTCCTACCTTCGCCACCTCTATTGAGATTAGCGCTCCTGACCACAATCCCGTACGCTTAGGTTTGGCAGCCGGCGAGCAACAGCGCGACGTAAAGCTATACAAGACAGCTTTCAGTTCTGAATATGCTGCTGACAATAATGTTTTGTTCAACGAAAAGACCGCTGACCTGTATTACTCTGGTGCCGTTTCGGCTGAGGAAGACATACAGCGCAATCTTGGAGCATACGCCCGCACCACATCGCGCGGCGGCACTCCCGGCATCGGTAGCGTCATGTTCCTTAACGGCGTGAACTCTCTCAACGCCAACGCTCAGCCACTGATAGTTGTTGATGGCGTCATCTTCGACCAGCAGTACAATCGCCAGATGCTTCACTTCGGATTCTATAACGACATTCTTGCCAACATATCCACCGCCGACATCGAGCACATTCAGGTTATGCGCAACGGTACGGCACTATATGGTGCAAAGGGTGCCAATGGCGTGATACTCATCACTACAAAGCGCAGTCATAGCATGGCTACTCGCATTACCGCCAGCATATCTGCCGGTGCAACGCTTGAGCCAAAATACT
>CAZPNJ010000012.1:0-256 GCA_964587765.1 uncultured Prevotella sp. | reverse complement strand
TGAACGCCACACAGTACAAGGGTTATGCTTCTGACTTGTTGCAGACCGTAGGCACTGACGTTAAGAACTTCCCATTCCTCAACGACGACCCTACATATTATTATTACCCACAGTATCATAACAACACTGACTGGAAAGACAAAGTCTATCGCACAGCCATTACTCAAGATTACCATGTATCGGTTGAGGGTGGCGACGACATAGCCAGCTACAACCTCTCTCTTGGATATGTAGCAAACCAGAGCACGCTGAAGTA
>CAZPNJ010000011.1:7555-18276 GCA_964587765.1 uncultured Prevotella sp. | reverse complement strand
GTGACGCATGACTGCGACTGCTGGCTATGGTCAGTATGATGCCACGGCGGTGCAGTTCGTGAAGCGTGTCAAGAACATGGGGGAATAGCGTCACCGCCCCTTCGGTATTGTAAATGCGAAACAGGCGTCGGTAGGTGTCGGCATAAGCCGCACCCATTGCCTCCACTTCGGTAGCGCTCTTGCCTTGCATGGCATCGGCAAACAGAGTGCCAGGTATCTTTTGCAGTGGCAGTCCTATCATTGCGCGACACTCTTCGTTGGTGCGAGCAGGTAGTCTTAACTCACGTATCGTTGCCTGCATAGTCTGTACTATCACTGCGGCGGTATCGCCGAGAGTGCCATCGAAGTCAAGAATAAGAAGTTTATAATTCATAATGCGTAATTCTTAATTCATAATTGGGGTGCGAGGGGCATTATAAACAATTCAAAACTCTCTTTTGCATTGTTTGCGAGCGTATAAAAGAACTACGATATAACACAAAAGAGGAATGAAGAAAGGCAAAAGCAGATGTGACTCATCGGCAATCATGCCCATTAGTGGGAAAGCGCAACCGCCCACAGGAGTCATCATAAGCAGAGAGGAAGCGCTTTTGGTGAGGTCGCCAAGCCCACGCAACGACAGCGAAAAGATGGTTGGAAACATTATTGCCTCGAATACGTAGTTGGCGATTAGGGCAACGAGCGATACCATTCCTAAATCTGCCAAGACCAGAATCATGCAGGCGACAGTGCCGACGGAGCACCATAGCAAAACACGCTCGGCACTGATGCGGCTCATTATCCACGAACCAAGAAACCGACCCACCATAAAGAACATCAGGGCAGTGGTAAGGGTTATTGAGGCGGTGCGGTCGTCCATCCATTGCTTGCCGTCGGTAACGAAGTTGATGAAGTAGCTGTTTATGCTTATCTCGGCAATCTCGTATGACAGCAAGGCGAATAGTCCGAAAAAGAAAGTGCGGTGACCATGAAACAACTGTCGCAAATGGCTTCCTTTGATGCCGTTAGCTGTCTTGCTGTGATTTATCTCCGGCAGTGGCACGTTTATGAACATGAGTGCCACTAACAGCACGACGATGCCAAGTATAGCGTATGGCACTACGACGTTACCGCCGGTCTCTTGCTTGTTAAAGAAGAACATGCCCACCGCCAATGTGGCAAACATACAGCCCAGTCCGTTGAACGACTGGCTGAGGTTTAGTCTTGCGGCTGACGTTTCTGCCGGTCCTAACTCAGTAACATAAGGATTGGCGGCTGTTTCAAGAAAGGTTAGGCCGCAACCTATCACGAACAGTGCGAATAGGAAAGGGTAAAATGTGCCTGCCCATGCACCTGGCACGAACAACAGCGAGCCTATGCCAAACAGCAGCAGTCCCGCTACCACGCCACGGCGATAGCCAT
Source organism: uncultured Prevotella sp. (assembly GCA_964587765.1). Lineage (GTDB taxonomy): Bacteria > Bacteroidota > Bacteroidia > Bacteroidales > Bacteroidaceae > Prevotella. The sequence continues at coordinate 16,875 of CAZPNJ010000011.1, read as the reverse complement.
AACGGTTTATGAATATGCCTGCCGGAATAGCCATCAAGAAGTATCCTAAATAAGTGGTAACCTGTATGAGCGATGACTGCGTAATGGATATGTGCAGTTCGTTTTGTAAATGTTTGTTTAAGACGTCGAGTATAGCGCGAGCGAACCCCCAAAGAAAAAAGAGCAGTGTTATCAATAACAGGGGTACTGCATAACGCTTGTAACTTAGTGGTTGTTTTGTCATTTTTATGTTAGGCTTTGGTTTTTGCCAAGCGCAAATATAAGGAAAATGGGGCGCTTCTTAGAAAAAACTCTCTTTTTTTTTCTTATTTTCATATTTTGTAACTACATTTGTGGCAATATAAAAAAAGCATTAAAACTTAAGAATAATGAACTTTGAAGTTTTAAGAACGGTGTGCTAATAGTATTTATTTAACCTGACAGACAATGATTATTAAGAACTTGACCCGACATATTTATTTTTGTTCGCTGTTAGTTATGGCAGCGATGACGCTTGGTGCGTGTGGTGGAAACGGTGATGAACAAACATCTGACGCTCACCGACAACATATAGACAGTACGGTTAACGCTATAAAAGACGTTGACGGACTGCGACACTTGGTGCAGGAATATCAAAAAACGGAAGATAAGTATGGACTGATGAAAGCATACGGTGCTCTTGGTAATGCGCTGAGAAGCAACAGTCTGTATGTTGATGCCATAGAAATGCACAATAAGGGTTTGAGATATGCTGAAGACTTGGACGACACATTAGATATAATAAACGGCATGAACGCCATTGCTACCTGCAATCGCCGATTGGGTATTATGGAAGATGCCGCCAACTATCATTACCGTGCGTTGTATTTCTGCGACCTATACAGTAAAAAGAATGATGAAGAAGCAAAGAAGTTGCGACTTAAGACGCTTAACGGTATAGGTAATACCATGATGACCATTAAGAATTATGAGCTGGCTGACAGTCTGTTTCAACTGGCACTGCAAGGAACTGTTGAGGCGAAAGACACGCTTGGCATGGCTATTAACTGCGCAAACTTAGGCTCACTGAACCTACAAATGGGCAAGCTCTCTGCCGCTGAAGATTACTATAACAGGTCAATGGCATATAACCGAAAGGTAAAGTCTGAACTGGGTATTGCTTTAAGTAATATAAACTTAGGTAATCTTTATGAGAAAAGAGGCAATAAGGACAAAGCCATAAAAGAATATACTATCGCATACAATTCAATGGTTGGCGGTACTGACAAGTGGCACTGGCTGGAGGCATGCATTGCGCTGACCAGACTATACATAGAGCGAGGCAATATGGGTGAGGCAAAAAACATTCTTGACGTTGCTACAAAAATCGCCAAGGAAATGAACTCCATAGAATACGTGTCGCGCATATATGAATTGGAATACCTTTATTATAAAGCTCAGGGACAATACAAACAAGCTCTTGACAGCTACACTCTAAGCAGAATGTATCAAGATAGTGTGGCAAACATTCAGAATATCAGCCATATACAAAACGTAAGAATACGCAAGTTGCGCGATACGGAACGATACCAGTTGGCAGAGGTGGAGAAAACGCTAAACGATGAGCGCGCCACCAAGAACCGTGTGCTGATAGTGCTGATAATGTTGCTGTTCTTCTCAGGTGTGACGGTATCGTTCCTTTGGTACGCCATCAGAATGCGTCAGCACAACATTGACTCTCACAAGGAGATGGAGAAGATGCGCACCAACTTCTTTACCAACATAACGCACGAGTTCCGCACCCCATTGACGGTGATAATAGGTTTAGTGCGTGAGGTAAATAAGAAGATAACCAACAATAAGGAAATCTCTCGTGAGCTGTCAGCAGTGGAGCGACAGGGCGAAAGCCTGTTGGAACTGATAAACCAACTGCTTGACACGGCTCGTATGTTGACCCATACCGACAAGACTCAGTGGTATCATGGCGACATTGTAGCCTTTATGCGTATGGCGCAAGACAGTTATCAGGAATATGCTCGTTCAAGGGGAGTTACACTGTTGTTTACCAGCAACGAGTCGGTTATAGAAATGGACTTTGTGGCAGCGTATTTCTTCCGCATACTGCGCAACCTGTTGTCTAACTCATTCAAATACACCGAGCGTAACGGCAATATTACCATCAGTCTTGAGACAAAGGCAGACGTGTTTACCATGAAGCTCTCAGACAATGGCAAGAGCATAAGTGATGATGACCTGCCACATGTGTTTGAACCATTCTATAGCGGTAAAATGGCTGACAGCACCATAAGTTCGGGCATAGGACTGCCGTACGTTAAGCAGATGGTTGACAGTATGCGCGGTAAATGTATGGTTGAAAACAACAGCGAGGGTGGCGTGACGTTTACTATAATGATGCCGCTGAAGAACGAGGAAGTGCAGACACTTGATATCTCAGAACTGAATACCAGCAATATACCAGGCACTGAAAAGATTTCAACTGAAAAGGTTGAACTTGTTGACGATGCCATAGAAGAGGACGATGATAACGGACAGCGCATAAGAAAACCGCAAGTATTGGTTATAGAGGATAACCCCGACATCTCACTATACATTAGTTCTATACTTAAAGAAATGTATCGTGTGTATTACTCATCTGACGGTAACGAAGGATTGGAAAAGGCACGCGACATAATGCCCGATGTGATACTTACCGACCTGATGATGCCAAACATGGACGGCTTTGAACTGTGCAAGGCTATCAGAGATGATGAGGTGCTGAACCATATACCTATAATAGTAGTAAGTGCGCGCAACGACCGCGATGAGTATATCAAGACTTTGAAATATGGTGCCGACTCATACATTATAAAACCATTCCGCTCTGACGAGTTGCTTGTTAACATACAAAATCAGTTGGAAAAGAGTCGCAACATTCGTGAACGTTTCACCACCGCCATTCAGCAGGGCAACGAAATGACGGTTGACCTGAAACATGCCGACCGTGAGTTTGTTAACAAGATAACTGATGTCATAGCGCAAAATATCAATAACTACGACCTTAGCGTGGATTTGGTGGCACAGAAGATGTTTATGAGCCGATCACAGCTAAGCCGAAAAGTTAAAGCCGTAACGGGCTACACCATAATAAACTTCATAATGCACATGCGTATGGACAAGGCTAAACGACTGCTCGCTTCATCGGAAATGCCAATTACCGAAGTTGCAATGAAGTGCGGGTTTGAAGACTCAAGTTATTTCACTCGAGTGTTCAAACAAACTTACGACATCACACCTACACAATATAGGAAGAGTCCTATTAAATAAACAAGTGTGGTTGTGAGGTTTCCCCCGTATGTGAGTGGTTAAAGGCTTTCAAGCACTCGCTTTAACACCACTTCGGCAGAAATCTCACGGTTAGCGGCTTCTGGTATAACCAAACTGTGAGGACTTTCTATCACGTCGTCGGTAACGATAAGTCCACGGCGTACTGGCAGGCAGTGCATGAAATAACCGTCGGCAGTCCACGACATGTGTTCAGAGTTAATGGTCCACGACATATCTTCTGATAGTATTTGACCATACTTTTGCGGCTCTGTAACGCCCGGGCAACTCCAGTTCTTTGCGTAAACGAAGTGTGCGCCCTCAAGTGCTTTGCGTTGGTCGTACTCTACCTTTGCCGAGCCCACAAACTTTGGGTCGAGTTCGTAACCTTTGGGTTGAGTGATTACGAAATCTACGTCGGCGGCATTCATCCACTGAGCAAACGAGTTTGGCACAGCCTGTGGCAAAGCACGGCAATGAGGAGCCCATGTCAGCACAACCTTTGGACGGCTAACAGGTTTATGTTCTTCAATGGTTATCAGGTCGGCAAACGCCTGTAGTGGGTGAACGGTAGCCGTTTCCATGGCCACGACGGGGCGTCCGCTGTAACGAACGAATTGGTTTACTATTGTTTCGGCATAGTCAAAGTCACGGTCTTTAAGTCCGGCAAACGAGCGCACTGCAATAATGTCGCAGTAGCTGCCCATTACGGGAATGGCTTCTAACAAGTGCTCACTCTTGTCGCCGTTCATTATCACGCCACGTTCGGTTTCCAGTTTCCATGCTCCGGCGTTAACGTCAAGTACAATAACGTTCATGCCGAGGTTCATGGCTGCTTTTTGTGTGGAAAGTCGGGTGCGAAGGCTGTTGTTGAAGAATATCATCAACAGAGTTTTGTTCTTGCCAAGATGTTGATAGGCATAGCGGTCTTTTTTCACCGTCAGTGCTTCTTGCAAAGCATTGTTGAGGTTGCCTAAGTCCTCTACATTAAAAAATGTGTTCATATATAAATGTCTCTCTTAATTGTTTTCTGCAAAATTATGAATAAATCCCTAATTTCGTTAGGGATATGCTAAAAAATTTGCTCGGTGAAAGCCAATGTTGTATCTTTGCAGAGCATTATAACAGAATTAGTTAATTGTATATAAGTTATAAAAATGGACACAAAATCTCTTTTAGCACATTACTTACTTGAAATCAAGGCTATAAAATTGCAGCCTAACGACCCGTTCACATGGGCTTCGGGCTGGCTTTCGCCTTTCTATTGCGACAACCGTAAGACTTTGTCTTATCCAAAGGTGCGCACACTGGTAAAGAACGCCATGACCAGCGAGATAATGCAAAACTTTACCGATGTTGAGGCTATCGTTGGTGTTGCCACGGGTGGAGTGCCACAGGGTGCTCTCGTAGCAGATGAATTGGGATTGCCTTTCGGCTATGTTCGCTCAAAGGCTAAAGACCACGGTATGCAAAACCTTATTGAGGGCGATATAAAGAAAGGTGCTAAAATAGTTGTTATAGAAGACCTCGTTTCTACTGGCGGCAGTTCACTGAAAGCTGTTCAGGCATTGCGCGAAGCTGGCTACGATGTAGTTGGTATGTTGGCAGCCTACACCTATCAGTTTAGCGTAGCCGAGGAGGCTTTCAATGCAGCCAACGTAAAACTAATTACCGTTACCGATTACGACCATGTAGTAAACGAAGCCCTCGCTACAGGCTATATTGCACAATCAGATGTGGAAACTCTGCACGAGTGGCGTAAAGACCCAGCTAATTGGAAGAAATAATATGAGCAATAAATTTGAAAGCAGCGTTCGCCAGATTCCATTTCCCCAGCAGAATGTTTACGATATGCTTAGCAATCTGGCAAACATAGAGAAAGTACGCGACCGCATACCAGAGGAGAAGTTGAAGGACTTTAAGTTTGACAACGACAGCATAACCGTTTCGGTTGCTCCTGTGGGCGAGATAAGTCTTCGCATCATTGAGCGCGAAGAGCCCAAAACCATTAAGTTTGAAACTGAGAAAAGTCCTGTTCCGTTTAATTTCTGGATACAGTTGTTGCCTGTTGACGACGCTTCATGCAAGATGAAACTTACTATCAAAGCAGACCTGAACCCTTTCATTGCCGGAATGGTAAAGAAACCTTTGCAGGAGGGTATCGACAAAATAGCCGATGCATTACAGGCTATTCAGTATAATTAGAAGTAAAGAAGATATATGGCAAACAAACTTTGGGAAAAGAACTTTGAAGTAAACAAAGAGATTGAACGCTTCACCGTAGGCAAAGACCGTGAACTTGACCTTTACCTCGCCCGATATGATGTGCTGGGCTCAATGGCACACATTACCATGCTCGAAAGCATTGGACTGCTTGACAAGGCAGAGCTTACGCCACTGCTTGAAGAACTGAAACGCATCTATCAGATGTGCTTGGAGGGCAAATTCGTGATTGAAGACGGTGTAGAGGACGTTCACTCTCAGGTTGAGCTGATGCTTACGCGCAAGTTGGGCGATATGGGCAAGAAAATACATTCGGGCCGCTCGCGCAACGACCAAGTTCTTGTTGACCTGAAGTTATACACTCGTCACGAACTGCGCCGCATCGTTGAAGAAGTTCACTCACTCTTCAGCGAGCTACAGGCAAAAAGCGAGCAGTTTAAGCATGTGTTGATGCCTGGCTATACGCATTTGCAGATAGCCATGCCCAGTTCGTTCGGACTTTGGTTCGGCGCTTACGCTGAGAGCCTTACCGATGATATGCTTTTTCTTTTGGCGGCTTACCGCATGACTAACCGCAACCCGCTTGGCTCTGCCGCCGGTTATGGTTCGTCGTTTCCGCTTAACCGCACCATGACCACCCAGCTGTTGGGCTTCGACTCAATGGATTATAATGTGGTATATGCCCAGATGGGACGCGGCAAGATGGAGCGCAACGTCGCTTTCGCCCTTGCTTCGGTGGCTGGCACATTGGCTAAACTGGCTTTTGACGCTTGTATGTTCAACTGTCAGAACTTCCAGTTCGTTAAGTTGCCAAAAGAGTGTACCACTGGCAGCAGCATCATGCCGCACAAGAAAAACCCAGATGTGTTTGAACTGATACGCGCCAAGTGCAACAAACTGCAAGCATTGCCACAACAGGTTACGCTTATTATGAACAACCTGCCTGTGGGCTACTTCCGCGACTTGCAGATTATTAAGGAAGTCTTCTTGCCTGCATTTGATGAACTTGCCGACTGTCTGAGTATGGCGGCTTACATCATAAATAAAATAGAGGTAAACGAGCATATTCTTGACAATCAGATGTACGACCCAATGTTCTCAGTTGAGGAAGTAAACCGATTGGCGCTTGATGGTATGCCTTTCCGTGACGCTTACAAGAAGGTGGGGCTCGATATTGAGGCTGGCACGTTCCATGCCAATAAAGACATTCACCACACCCACGAGGGCTCAATGGGCAACCTCTGCACCGAACAAATAAAACAACTAATGGAGCGTACGCTTGCCGAGTTCCATTTTGAACGTGCTGACGATGCTGAAAAGAATTTGCTTAAATAGTATTATCTGTTGTCTGGCGCTGTTTATGGCGTGCGATGATATTGACAACGAGTTTACCACATCGGTGACTTATTTCGTCTTTGACAACAGTATTCATCAAGATGCTACGCTTGCCAGCGCCTGCAATCTGATGTCGCCCGGCACATTCTGCATCATTAAAAAGCGTATGACCAACGGCGGTGCCGTTTATTTCGACTTTACCAACGCCGCCGGCAAAACCACATCGCAGCTCGCCAATGCCATTGACCTGAAGCGAACTTGCGTGTTGGGCTATAACAACTCAATAATAGTAGGTTATAGCAAATACGACCCGTACCCCTTTTATGCTTACGACCGTGAGTGTCCAAACTGTTTCGACCCTGATGCCGTTCCAGTGCGCTCAAAGCCGTTGAGCATCTCAGATGACGGCATGGCTACTTGCCCCGTTTGTCATCGCAAGTATGACCTCAACAACCGTGGCGTCACCACAGATGGCAAGAAACTTACGCGCTATCGCCCAACCGTTACAGGCGCATACGGCGTATTGTCAGTGTATTAACGAGCAAATTATAATCATGCTAAAAAGATATTTAGCGCAACATAATACAAACTTATGAACATCAAAAACTTATTATACAACGGTTTATTCGTGTTTTCGGCAGTGCTGTTCACGGCTTGCCCTTCTTCCACCGATGATATAGATGATAATAATGGTGGCGGTGGCACTACATCATCTAACGCAAACGCCAACACTACAGCGCAAAACAAGGACTACGGCCGATTGGAGTTTCCTCACCTGAGTGAGCAAAATAGCATCGTTGTAATCCATTATGACGGCAACGAACTCAATTATAGCGTAGAGTGGGACTATGTCAAGAAGTCGCAGCGCTGGTCGTGCTATCAGTTGTATAAGTCAAATATGCAGAAGAATACTCAGCGCTACTATCCGGGTGATGACAACTACGTAAGTTCGCAATATCCCTACGACCCCGACCTGCCTCGCTCATACTATTTCTCAAAAGACCCGTATTGGAATACTGGCTACGACCACGGACACATCTGTCCGTCTGCCGACCGTTTGAATACAGAAAACGCAAACTATCAGACATTCTACCTTACCAATATGCAGCCTCAACGTAACGATTTCAATGCTAAGGTTTGGGCAAATATGGAAGCGTTCGTAAGGAATGTTGCCTCGCGCAATGCTTACCGCTTCTGCGACACGCTGTATGTCTGCAAGGGCGGAACCATCGACAACCAATCACAAATACTTCAAACCCTTTCTTCTGGGCTGATAGTACCAAAATACTTCTTTATGGCGCTGCTTGCCGTTAAAAATGGTCAGTACCATGCCATGGGCTTCTGGGTGGAGCATAAAGCCAACAGCGACACTCACCTCTCAAAATATGCCCTCACCATCAGCGCACTGCAAAAGAAAACTGGCATAGACTTCTTTTGCAATTTGCCCGATAGTCGTGAGGCTGTAATAGAGTCAACGCCAATAAGCGACAGCTATTGGGGACTCGACTAACCGCAGCCTTCACCGCAATAACCAACTATAATTTTCCAAACACGAAGTTTCACCCCAATTCTATTTGTTATTTGTATGCTCAGTTGTGTTTCAATATAACGGTAAGGAATAACTAAAGTCCGACAGAGTTAAGTATTTTGTCGGCTACACCGGCGCGAGAAGCGACGTATGAGCCCGCTTTAGTACCACTGCTTAGGCGATAATCTTCTTCATCGATGAAACGCTGCATAAGGGCATTGAAATCGGTTGCTGAGGTTATTTCAAAGCCTCCCTCGGCACTGATTAGGTCGCGAGCTTCCATAAAGCGCTGATTGTTTGGACCGAAAATAACTGGTTTGTTCCATACGGCGGCCTCAACAACATTGTGAATACCAACGCCGAAGCCACCACCCACGTATGTTACGTCGCCATAGTTATAGATGCTTGAAAGCAATCCGAAGCAATCTATAATAAGGCACTCGGCCTGTCGAGCCTCTTCAGCCGTAGTCTGTGTATAGCGCACGGTCTTTCTGTTCAGTTTTGAAAGAATCTGCTGCAGGTGGTCTTCGCCAATGACGTGTGGGGCGATGATTAGTTTCCAGTCTTTATGTTCATTGAAGAAAGGAATGAAGATGTCTTCATCGGGCTGCCATGAAGAGCCTGCTATAAACACCTGTTTACCGTCACGGAAAGCCTCAACGATAGGCAACTGCTTTGCATCGTCACGAATTTTTAGCACACGGTCGAAGCGTGTGTCGCCCGTTACTTCCACGCAGTCAATGCCTATCTGTGAGAGCAACTGGCGGCTCTGTTCATTTTGAACAAAGAACTTGGTAAAGCAGTTCAGCACATGTTTGTAATGCACTCCGTACCACTTAAAGAATATTTGCCCCGGACGGAAAATGCTGCTTACGCTATACGTAGGCACATTGCGGTGTTTCAGTATGTGCAGATAGTTATACCAAAACTCGTATTTAATAAAAAACGCCATAAC
>CAZPNJ010000011.1:0-7545 GCA_964587765.1 uncultured Prevotella sp. | reverse complement strand
CGCAAAAAGCGCTGTGCGTTCCTTATGGTGTCTATAGGCATGTAAGTGATTATGTCTGCCCCCTCATAGTCTTTGCGCACCTCATAACCGGAGGGCGAAAAGAATGTGAGCAGAATTTTGTATTCGGGATGTTGCTTGCGAATACGCTCCATAAGAGGTCTGCCCTGTTCAAACTCGCCAAGCGATGCGGCATGAAACCAAACGTATTGTGCATTGGGGTCAACTTTCTGGCGCAAGGTCTTTATAGCCTCGCGCTCGCCACGCCACATTTTCTTAACCTTTTCGTTAAACAGTGAGGCAATGGCAATACCAAGTTGCATAAATACGCTTACGATGTTATACACAACAACGAAAAGCGGCAGTAGGGCTGACTCTTTTTTATTCACTTAGTTCTTTAATTGCTCGGCTCATGCGGCTGAGAGTTTCCTCCTTGCCAAGGAATGCCGAAATATGAAACATGCTGGGACCTTTGCCAATGCCAACCAATGTCAGGCGGAAGGCATTCATTACGTCGCCCAGTTTATAACCTTTCTCTTCTATCCAAGCCATTACGGCTTTTTCCTGGCCTTCAACCGAGAAATCATCGCACTGTTTCAGCACCTCAGCCAGTTCTTTCATCTGCTGTGGCGACTGCTCTTTCCAGCGCTTTTGCACGGTCTTTGGGTCATATTCCATAGGAGGCAGGAAGAAGAACGAACATAAATCCCACAGCTGACTAACGAAGTCAACACGGTCTTTCATCATACTTACCACCTGCTTAATGCGGTCGAAAGATTCCTCTATGCCGTTGTTTGCAACGATAGGAGCAAACAGTCGTGCTATTTCATCATCGCTCTTGCGAAGTATGTATTCGTGGTTGAACCAAACCGCCTTCTTATAGTCAAACTTTGCACCTGCCTTGCTGCAACGAGTTATATCAAATGCCTGTGCCAGTTCGTCGAGAGAGAAAATCTCCTGTTCGGTGCCTGGGTTCCAACCTAACAGTGCAAGGAAGTTTACCAATGCCTCTGGGAAATAGCCACTCTCGCGATAGCCGCTTGACACTTCGCCCGTCTTTGGGTCGTGCCACTCCAATGGGAACACTGGGAAACCAAGTCTGTCGCCGTCACGCTTGCTGAGTTTGCCCTTGCCCTCAGGTTTTAGCAACAATGGCAAGTGAGCGAAACGAGGCATGGTATCTTCCCAACCGAAAGCCTTATACAGAAGAACGTGAAGTGGTGCAGAGGGCAACCATTCCTCGCCACGAATTACGTGGGTTATCTCCATAAGGTGGTCGTCAACAATATTTGCCAGATGATATGTCGGCAGTTCGTCGGCACTCTTATAAAGTACCTTGTCGTCGAGAATGTCGCTCTTAATCATTACGTCGCCACGAATGAGGTCATTTACGTGAACTTCCTCGCCCGGCTCAATCTTAAAGCGAACCACATATTGCTGCCCGTCGCTGATGCGCTGCTCCCACTCGGTGCGGTCCATCGTTAGCGAGTTTGACATCTGCATACGAGTGGAAGCGTCGTATTGGAAATTAGCAATCTCTTTGCGCTTAGCCTCCAGCTCTTCAGGAGTGTCGAAAGCGTAATATGCCTTGCCGGCATCAACGAGTTGCTTAACATACTTCTTGTAAATCTCGCGGCGCTCGCTCTGGCGATATGGTCCATGTTCGCCGCCAATACCTACGCCTTCATCAAACTTTATACCCAGCCAGCGGAAACATTCAATGATGTATTCCTCTGCTCCTGGTACAAAGCGGTGAGAGTCGGTATCTTCTATTCTGAAAACAAATTCGCCCCCATGCTGACGAGCGAATAGATAATTGTAAAGGGCTGTTCGTACGCCACCGATATGAAGTGCTCCTGTAGGGCTTGGAGCAAAGCGTACTCTTACTTTTCTTTCTGCCATTTTTTGCTATATGCTTATTACTGAGTGCAAAAGTAAGCATTTATTTTGTACCTTAAAACAATTTTTTGTATTTTCGCCGCATCTAACAAACTCAAATGACATGAATCTCTTTGATACAAGTGAGCATAATTATTGGCGTAACGCCATTACACGAACGGTGTTAGTGATATGTTCGGTAACGCTTATAGTTTGGTTTATGCCTCGCGTAAAAGGCAAAGTTTTCCATTACGATATCGGCAAACCATGGTCGTACAGCGCATTCATTGCCAGTTTTGACTTCCCCGTTTATAAGAGCGAAGAGACCATTAACAAGGAGAAAGACTCTCTGCGTAACATTTTCCAACCATACTACAACTACAATGCTTCCACCGAGAGCGAAGAAGTGGCGGCATTGTTGAAGGCTCACCAAGACGGACAGTTCCCTAATATTCCGCCAAAAGTGCTGTCGGCCGTAGTAAGCCAACTGCACCACTTGTATAAAACCAGCATCATCAGCGCACACGAATTCAGCCAGATGAGCAAAGACTCTACAAAGATGATTCGCATAGTCACGGGCAAACAGGCTGCCAGCGTAAACATTAACAAGGTTTACTCTACACGCTCTGCCTACGAGCATTTGCTTGCCGATGCCACTATCGAGCCTTATCGCATGGTGCTGCAAAAGAGTAATCTGGTGAACTACATACGTCCAAATCTTGAATATGACCGCACTCGCAGCGAGAGCGAACTGAATGACATACTCTCAAGTGTGCCTATAGCCAGTGGCATGGTCGTAAGTGGTCAGAAAATTATAGACCGTGGCGACATCGTAAACGAGGAAGACTTCAGAGTGCTGAGCAGCTTTGAGCGTGAAATGGAGCGCCGCGACACCTCGCGCGATGAAACCAAAGAAATAATGTTCGGTCAGATTATCTTTGTGCTGACTATAGTAGTGCTGTTTACAACATACCTGAGAATGTTTCGCCGCGACTACTTCACCAAGCCACGCAGCATATTCATGCTATATATTATGCTGACGCTTTTCCCTATTCTGGTGTCGGTAATCATGGTTCACAACTTCTTCAGCGTTTACATAATACCGTTCTGTCTTGCACCGATATTCGTGCGCATGTTCATGGACTCACGCACCGCTTTCATCACACATACAGCCATGATACTTATCTGCGCCGCCGCCGTTAAGTATCAGTATGAGTTTATAATCATTCAGCTTATTTCGGGTTTGGTGGCTATATACTCGCTGCGCGAACTGTCGCGCCGCTCGCAGTTGTTCAACACGGCACTGCTTATAACCGTCACTTCGGCGGCTACATACTTCTCGTTGCAACTTATGCAGAGCGTGTCGATAGGCTACATCAGCCGCGACATGTATATGCACTTCTTCATAAACGGCATATTCCTGTTGCTGGCTTACCCACTAATGTATGTTGTGGAAAAGACGTTTGGATTCACGTCTGACGTAACTTTGTTTGAGTTGTCAAATACAAACAAAGGTGTATTGCGCGACCTTAGCGAGATAGCGCCGGGCACATTCCAGCACTCTATAACCGTAGGCAATCTGGCGGCTACCATTTCCAACCGTATAGGTGCCAACAGTCTGTTGGTGCGTACGGGTGCGCTGTATCACGACATCGGTAAGATTGAAGACCCTGTGTTCTTTACAGAAAACCAGAATGGCATGAACCCGTCTGACGATATGCCATACAAAGAGGCGGCGCGCATTATTACCAGCCATGTGCCTAACGGTGTGAAGATAGCCGAAAAGTACAACCTGCCGCAGTTTATAAAAGACTTCATACTCACGCATCACGGCAAGGGCGTGGCTCGATACTTTTATGTGAAATACCAAAACGAGCATGAACAGGAGGTTATAGATAAAGAGGCATTCTCTTATCCCGGTCCTAACCCCAGTACTCGTGAACAGGCGATACTTATGATGGCTGATGCCTGCGAGGCTGCCTCACGTTCGCTCAACGAATATACCAACGACAGCATAAGCCAACTGGTAAACCGAATAATAGACCAACAGACCGAAAACGGTTTCTTCCGTGAGTGTCCTATCACATTCCGTGATATTGAGTTGGCTAAGTCGGTGCTGATAGAGCGTTTGAAAGCCATTTACCACACCCGCATTTCTTACCCAGAGCTGAAAAAGGGCGAGAAATGACCGAAGACAACGACAATAACCGTTTTATATAAAGCGAAAACGATAAATGAAAGAAAAATCCACCCGACAGGTTGACATAGTTAAAGCCTATGTGAGGTATCTGAAGCTGGAACGAAGCTATTCGGGCAATACCATTGAGGCGTATCAGCACGACCTGCACTGGCTGCTCGACTTTTGTCAGAAGCAGAACCTGAACGTAACTGAGGCTACGCTTGACGACCTGCGACTGTTTGCGCTTACCATTCACGAACATAACATCGGTGCCACATCGCAGGCGCGAATACTCAGTGGCGTGCGCTCGTTTTATCGTTTTCTGCAACTCGACGGCTACATTGAAGATGACCCGACCGAACTGCTTGAGTCGCCCAAGTTGGGACAACATCTGCCCGAAGTGTTGTCAACCGAAGAGGTTGATAAAATAGAGGCTTCAATAGACCTGTCAAAGCCTGAAGGGCAGCGCAACAAGGCTATAATAGAGGTGCTGTTCTCGTGTGGGCTGCGTGTCAGCGAGCTGGTAAACCTAAAACTGTCAAACCTATATCTGAACGAACAGTTCATACGTGTTATCGGCAAGGGCAGCAAAGAGCGATTGGTGCCTATATCGCCCGTGGCAATAAAGCAGCTGAACCTGTGGTTTCTCGACCGCAACCTGATGAAGATTAAGCCGGGCGAGGAAGACTATGTGTTTCTAAACCGTCGTGGGCATCACCTGACCCGTGTAATGATACTAATCATGCTAAAGCGCCAAGCCGAGGAAGCGGGCATACAAAAGACCATTTCGCCCCACACGCTGCGCCACTCCTTTGCCACAGCCATGCTGAAAGGCGGTGCAAACTTGCGCTCAATACAGGCTATGCTCGGACATGAAAAGATTGGCACAACCGAGATTTACACTCACATAGACACTACCATGCTGAGAAACGAGATATTGGAGCATCACCCACGCAACATAACAAGCAAATGATTAAGCAAGACTATATATTAAGACTGATAAAAGAGTTTAGCGACGCCCTGCAGCGCATACTCGATAAGCCGGGCACCGAGCGCAGGAAAGAATCCATTCGCCAACTATATGAACAGTATGTTGGTCCATACTCGTTTTATGCCGTTGCCTCTATCGACGAGCTTATGAAAGCGTTTGAGGGCATGGAAATGGAGCAGCGCCTGTGCAAAATGCAGATGCTTGCCGAACTGTATTTCACGGAGTCGGCACTGATGTCAAAGCCCATAGGCGACATGATGCTTGAAAAGGCATACGCTCTGTATGACTACATAGAACAAAACAGTGACACATTCTCTATCGTGCGCCAGCAGAAAATACGTGAAATAGAACAAAAATTAAAAACCGTCATGGAATAATGGAAAAGAAGGATACTATATTGATAATAAGCGACCTCGTAAGCATAGGCAATCTGTCAGCTACAGCCATGCTGCCTATACTGACATACTCCGGACTGTCAACGTATAACCTGCCCACGTCGCTTGTATCAAACAACTTCGGCTACGGCAAGTACGACATTCTTGACACTACCGAATACATGATGAACACCCTGAACGTGTGGAAAGAACTTAACTTTAAGATTGACGCTATAGCCACCGGTTTTATTCCGTCGCAGTCGCAAGCGCGCATGATTAAAGCGTTTTGTAAGAAACAGGCGCGACAGCACTCGCTAATATTCGTTGACCCTGTCATGGCTGACGCAGGACAGATGTATAGCGGACTGGATAAAAACGTCATAGACATAATGCGCTCTATGCTTGAAGTGGCTGACCTCTGCTATCCAAACTACACAGAGGCGTGCTATCTTACCGATACCCCCTTCCGCAAAGAGGGTGTAAGTCGCGCCGAAGCTGAACTAATGGCGCAGAAACTTCACCAGCTCGGAGCAAAGTCAGTGCTGATAACCAGCATTACCATTGACAATAAGCCATCGGTAATAGGCTATAACCACTTCACCAACGAGTATTTCGTGTTCAACTACGAGGATGTGCCTATCCAGTTCTCTGGCACGGGCGACATATTTTCAGCCATTCTCATCAGCAACCTTATGAAAGATGAACCTCTGCGTGAAAGCACCAAAGCCGCCATCGACGGCGTTTATAAACTAATCGTGCTGAACAAAGACGCAAAAGACCCATATCTCGGACTGCCACTTGAGAAGTATCTCAATATATTATGATGTATGGGTAAATAGCATCTGAAAAACAATTACGTAGTTAGACTGGTGTACAGAAGATTTCCCAGATGAATACATCGTAGGTACAAATGTTTGTATATAATGAGTAAAGAAGACTATGAAGCATGCAATTACACAATAAACTATACTGTGGAATAGAACGACTTGAGTGTAGTGTTAATTTTTGAGGCGGTTTTACATAATTATGCGGTCGAAAAGTTAATTCCGGAATAAATATACGTTGCGAGAAGGCCAATGAAATGAACCAACCACTTGTTTGCTCGCAAAATCGCCAAAATAGAGAGCTTTGGTATAATTAATTGGTTTTTAGTCGGTTAGCTGTCTAAACTGCTATGTATACCTGAAGTTAGAGACCGAAAACAGGCTATTAACTTATATTAACCCCGATACTTAGAGTCAGAAACCGTGGAAGTTACAGTTGGAAAACACGGTTAATAAATCTAAAGTCCACTGAAATTAAAAATAAGTACAGTGTTTTCTGCGGATAATTTGCCCGTTTTTCAAAAATCATTAACCCATTTTTACATTTCAGCCTCCAAAACCTGCTCCTCAACTCGAACGTTTTTGCGTTAACAAATGTCATTTTTAATGTTAAAATGCATAAACATACAGCTCCGATAAAAATCACTGCCATTGTATAAGTTGTTGTTCCCGAAATTGTAATTGTCGAGTAAATTTACAAATCCTATAACAAAGGCCGTATTATTATCATTTAAGAAGTTATTCTACTAAGAGTAAATAACTATAATATTCTAATTTCTTATGTTGCTTTGAAAGGTCAATGTATTTATAGCTCTTAGGAATACCGAATTTACTAACTTCTTTACAGTAGTCCGACTTTAATTCTTCTTTAGTAAAATAATTGTAGTAATATGAATTGCACTTAATCAGATATTCCATTTCTTGTATCTGATCGACGGATTATAACCATAATCATATACACCCAGATATATATTAACCGTGTCAATTTTCATGCATAATCTGGCATCAATATGTCTGGCATGTTCATGCAATTCTGATGAATAAGCATATTCCTTCATCTTATTATATGTTTCTTTTGATATAAATATGGTTTCTGAAGGCTCTACTTTCTCAAAAATGGGAGGAGACACTCTGCTATAAAATTCTTGAACTCCAGGGTAATACGTTACAACAAAAGATTCTTCCGTGGTGAATCTATCACATGATGTACATGTTAATATCACATACATCACACTACGTTTAAATATTATATTCATACTTATCAATTTAATCTCTTGGATCAACGGCTGTTATAGGCTTTTT
>CAZPNJ010000010.1:0-18493 GCA_964587765.1 uncultured Prevotella sp. | reverse complement strand
GATATAACTAATAAACAACATAAATTTATGAAAAAGGCAATAGCTTTTATTTGTGCGTTATTTATGTATATAACGTGCGCCCATGCCCAGAGTGTGGAACAATGCGTGGAGAACTACAATAACTACTTGCGGTTGTATCCACAGGAGAGAGTGTATCTGCACTTTGACAATTCCACCTATTATAAAGGTGAACACATTTGGTATAAGGCAAATATAGTGCGTGGCGATAACCTGAAGAAAACAGACGTAAGCAAGGTGCTGTACGTAGAATTGGTGTCACCGATAGGCATTCCCTTAGCGGTGCAGAAACTGACAGTGGAAAACGGACAGGCGGCTGGCTCATTCCTTTTGACAGACTCTATTCGTTCGGGTTTTTATGAAGTTAGGGCATATACTTCTTGGATGCTGAATTTCGCATGGGGTGAACGTCATGCTTGGAAGTCGTTAAACAACAAACGAAATAAAGACTATTATGGCAGTGACTTCATAAATTATCTACAATCTAACGCTGGAATATTCAGCAGGGTGTTCCCTGTTTATGAACGGCGTGGTGTGGGCACTCATGTAATGACGAGGGTTGAAGCCCCCAACAATACACCTAAAAAACTTATCATGTGTTTCTATCCAGAGGGTGGCAACCTTATAGATGGCATAGAAACAAAGGTCGCCTTTGAAGTTAAAACCTCCGATGGTGAGGCTGTCAACGTAAAAGGTTCGTTGAAATCGGGCAAAACCGAACTTTGTAAGGTCACTACTATACATAATGGCAGGGGAGTATTTAAGTTGACGCCAAAGGTCAAGATGAACGGCAAAATATTCGTTGAAACCACATGTAATGAAAAGAATCTGAAGTTCTATCTGCCCGAAATACAGAGTAAAGGCATTGCCTTAGCCGTAGATAATGGCAGCGACGTAAACATCAAAGTTTGCAGAAGTGATGAAACGCCAGCTGCCGATTTAGGGCTTATCGTAACTTGTCGCGGCGTTACAAAGACGTTTAAGCGTATTGATTTGCGAGAAAAACTCTCAACTCATATACACATTAACAAGCAAGACCTTGCCACGGGTGTAAACATAGTTACGCTCTTTGGCGATGGTGGAAAGGTGGTTGGCCAGCGTGAGATATTCGTTAATAATGGAATGGGGCAGTGTGGCATAACCTGTCTAACGCCAGCAAAGGAGTATAAGCCGTATGAGAAGGTCGCCTTAGATTTTGGAATAAACCAAGCCGACGGTGCTGAAACATTCTCTCTGTCAGTCACTGATGGCGAAGAAAAGGGCTACTATACGGGCAATGTCTTCACCGACCTGTTGTTATCATCTGAGGTGAAAGGCTTTATCCCAGATGTGGCTTATTATTTCCTGAAAGATGATGAGGCTCACCGCCAAGCGTTAGATTTGCTGTTGATGGTTCAGGGTTGGAATAGATACGACTATGCGGAGATGATGACCGCCACCAGTCCACAATTCAGATACGAGCGTGAGCAGGGAATCGCTTTCAGAGGAAAGGTTATGGACACAAATTATCAAGGCGACATCATTTACAATAAAAACGATGATGACGACTTGCGATGGTGGACGCCAGACCATCCTGTTTACAACCGTCACTCAGATGTAGGCTTTGGTCCACAGTCCAGTTGGCAACAGCCCAAGAAAACGTTAACCCTAAAGTTGACATCAGTTTCCTCAGACCAAGACATTGCAAAAACTCTTACCATAAACACGGATGGCAAGTTCAGCATAAACTTTCCCGATGGTTATGGCAAGACATATTATTCACTATTGGTTAGCGATGACGATAACCCTCGCCACATCGTAAACAACCGTTATTTGGTAGTGCCGCAAAACGCTGTTTCGCCATTGCCTAAGCGTTACGACTATTATGAAACGCATTTGCCCCAAACAGGCATCGAGTATGAACAGAAATCTTTTCTCGCTCTGCCACCTATAAACATAAATATACCTGATGTGATGACTTATTTGTCGGGTGTAAGAGGACGTATTGAAAACTTTGAAATTGGCAATAACTCAGATGTTGTTCCAGAGCATCTTATAATGCCGTTGCTGGGTATGGCTGGCGGTTTCACGATTTCCGTAAATGGTTATAAAGATGCCCTGTTGAGTGAAGACCATTACATATTGCTCCCCGAAGTGCGTGAGCGTTTAGCCTCTGCCGACCAAGAACTACTGCCGCCCAGCAGTTCATTTAAGACCATGCAGATTTATATCTGTGCGGATAGCAGAAACGGCATATACACTCCGCAAAAGAGAGAAGAGTATAAACTCAAAACCGAAGGAATGCGTACGCCCCCAAGAGTGGTGCATCTAAACTATGTTACTGATGGCACAAAGATAAACAATCAAGGGGCTAACGGATATAAGACTGTCATATATGGCTATTCTCAACCCGCAACGTTTTATTCTCCCGATTACAGCCGCCAGCCATTGCCAAAGCAAACCGACTGCCGCCGAACTATATATTGGAATCCTAACGTAACGACCAACGGCGACGGCAAGGCACATGTCGAATTCTATAATAACGGCAATGCCAACAAACTTCATATCTCAGCCGAAGGAGTAAGTCATAATGGCGTTCCAATGACCCTGTAAAAGGGAGGTTCCTAATATTACCGTTTTTGCACCCAATTCGATACTTTTTAGCCGTTTGTGTGCAAAAATCGGCAACTTCTCATTGGGCTTATTCCATTTTTGTGTAATTTTATGGCCGATTCGTGTAAAGGTAATGATATGTTTAATGTATAACATACAAAAGAAAATGAATAAAAGTAACCTAAACAGTTATTTGGCTTGTCCAAGAACTCTTCTCTCATTTACAATTGTTGCCATGATGCTGGTTGCCATTCACCCCGTTAAGGCGCAGACAGCCCACATGCAAGGTATTTATAAACTTTCCGAGATTATTCATCAGGACGGCAAGCGGCTGGAGGCTAATTTCAAGCAGTACAAATTCTGCACGGATAAGTATTCGCTTACCATTGGTTATAATCCTCCAGCGTTTGGAGGCCACTCTTTCGACTTTGGCATCTCGAATCCCGACGGAAAGCCATTGGCTGTAACAGGTGAGTTATCGAAGACAGAGAACAAAGGTATTCAAGTGTTCACTACTTCCGACAGCACTTTCACCCTGCGTTGGTTTAACGACAGAAGCGCTTTCAACGAGCATCTGTTTCCCTATCAGACGAATATTGACGAGGAATATGAGTTAGTCAATGATTCCACCGACGAAATGTATCAGTCGTTCAACCTGCTGCAAATGAAGTTCGGAGCAAAGCTGCATCGCCTGCAAGGAGTGTGGAAATTGCGTGGCAGGCAGAAGATGAACACCGCAACATCGCAGTATTGGATAGATAAGAGCCCAAGGGACATTTATTATATCTTTGGCAGTCATGAGGCTGTTGTGGTCTTTGATGGCACGAATTTCCCACGGACAAATCTGAACTGCCAATACACGCCTTGCAAATATCTGAGTGATTACGCCTTTGAGTTTGACGGGCAGACCAGCATCGTGAATTGGTTTGACGACGAGACAATCTCAATCACTACGATTGATTATAACGGACAGCCCTTTGTGTCCGTATGGGACCGCCAAGACTTGCCGTGGAACATCCAAGAAGTGTTTGGGGTAATCACTACGACAATAACGAAAAAAGATGTCTCACGCTTTTATACCGAAAGCTTTGAGGCGAAATATGGGCATCAGCCAGACTCCGTCCGCTTCGCCTTTGAGACGTTCGACTATGCCATCAATGCCAACGAAAAGAACAACGCCATCTTTCCCGTGCTGAGGCGCTGTGGCTTTGAAGACGAATATACAGCCATGAAAGACTCTCTTATGGTGCGTTTGATGAGAAACGAAATCAATGTCGATGAAGCTGTTGGGCGCTACGTGTTCTGGTTCTATAAGAATTTCGACCGCCATACCAACTGTTCTTCCCGTCTGTTCCGGCAGTTAGAGCCAGAAGTCCACACTGATTACTGCAAACTCATTCCCAATTATGCGCCCGAACCCGTTGGCTGCAAGGTCGATGATGAAACTTATCTGCTTCGCTTGCCTTCCTGCATGGGTGTGGTGCCTACCTGGGAGTGGTTGGAGAAGAAAGCAGAGGAGTTCAAGCAGTCGGGGTGCAAATACTTGATTCTTGACCTTCGTGGCAACAATGGCGGCAGTGACAACTACAGCCTGATGTTTGCTGATTTCATGTGCGATAGTGGCGCAAAGAGGGATATGCACTATTATTACAGGGCCAGTACGGAGAATAACCGCTACTTGAAATCTTTCCTCAGCAACAATAACCCCGATGATTTCGTCAATAGTGTTTTGGCAGACGTATTGACAAAAGAAGAGGGCTGCCTCACCAATTGGGTTACCATTGAGAAAGGTACTCACAAATTCCATCCATTGGTGCGTAAAGGGGCGCTTATCATTGACAACAGAACGGCCAGTGCTGGTGAGTCGCCCGTTTCGCGAGTACGCAATTTCTCAACTAATCGCGTGAAGGTCTATGGCCGTGAGCGGTCGGGTGGCTACGAGCAAACAGGCAATGTCAACACCATCCGTTTGCCCCACAGCGACATCACCCTGACCTATCCTGTGACGGTTGATGACATTTTCGAGCAGCAGTGC
Source organism: uncultured Prevotella sp. (assembly GCA_964587765.1). GTDB lineage: Bacteria > Bacteroidota > Bacteroidia > Bacteroidales > Bacteroidaceae > Prevotella. The sequence continues at coordinate 13,848 of CAZPNJ010000010.1, read as the reverse complement.
AAGGAGCGCAATCCTGGCTATAAGCCCGATGTAATCATTCCCCTGCCGTATCCCAAGCAACTGACTGACAACATTGACGAATGGGTGCTTTGGGTGGCTAAAAAGATGAAGAAATAGCCCATTCCTTCACCCCCTTTCTCGTTTCAGGTAATCTGGTTTATCAGATCACCTGAAACGGTTTGTCAGATCAGGTAATACGATTTATTAGATTACCTAATACGATTTGTCAGATCAGGTAATACGATTTTGGGGGTAAATATTGCCGATTTTAGAGGGCATAAATACTGGTGCTAAGGCTGGCTGAAAAGCGTTTTTGGGGGTAAGTTTGCATATAATTTTATATAAATTTGTACCTTTGCCCCGCAAAAACTCTTTGAAAATGAATATTCTAATAACAGGCGCCAGTGGTTTTATTGGCTCTTTTCTGGTTGAGGAGGCACTGAAACGTGGCTTTGAAACATGGGCAGGAGTAAGGCGCAGCAGTTCGCGACAATATTTACAGGACGAACGCATCAACTTTATTGAACTCGACTTTTCTTCAGAGGAGGCTATGATGAAGAGCCTCGAAGGACATCAGTTCGATTATGTTATTCATGCCGCAGGCCTTACCAAATGCCTTAATCCAGCTGACTTTTATCGCGTAAACACCGATGGCACTCGCCATTTGGTTGAGGCTATACTCGCCTTGCACATGCCTTTGAAGCGCTTTGTCTATCTAAGTTCGCTGAGCGTTTTCGGCGCTATAAAAGAGCGTCAGCCATATACTGAGATAACCGAGCGCGACACCCCTTGCCCCAACACCGTTTACGGCAAAAGCAAACTTCAGGCGGAGCGTTATCTCGACTCGCTTGGCAAGAGCTTTCCCTACATAGTTCTGCGCCCCACGGGCGTTTACGGCCCTCGCGAAAAGGATTATTTCCTAATGGCACAGAGCATTCGCTCGCACGTCGATTTCTCGGTAGGCTTCAAGCGCCAAGACATAACCTTCGTTTACGTTCAAGACGTGGTGCAGGCCGCTTTCTTGGCTCTCGACCACGGCATGAACGGCCGTAAATACTTCCTTTCAGACGGCAACGTATATACTTCGCGCGACTTTAGCGACTACATACACCGTGAGCTTGGCTCGCCATGGTGGCTAAGGATATGCGCCCCCGTGTGGGTGCTCAACGTAATCACCACCATTAGCGACGTGGTGTCAAGGTTCACTAAGAAACCCTCCACGCTCAACCGCGACAAGTTTTACATACTAAGCCAGCGCAACTGGCGTTGCGACATAGAGCCCGCCATGGATGAGTTGGGCTATAAACCGCGGTATAAACTTGAGGAAGGCACTCACCTCACAATCTCTTGGTACAAAGAAAACAAATGGCTCTGATGAATAACTGGTTTACCGACATGTTCAAGATAGAGCGCAAGCCCCGTCGAGGCTTGCTCGCCTATGAGTGGATAGTATTGGGTTATCTGCTGCTTACGCTTACCATCGTGTTGTTTACTTACACCCGCATAGCCAATCCCGACGCCCTGATATGGGGACGCCTGCGCGTGGCTGCCACCATCGTTGCGATGTGGGTGGTTTACAGGTTGGTGCCTTGTCGCCTTACGCTGTTCCTAAGAGCCCTCGTTCAGTTGGTGCTGTTAGGGTGGTGGTATCCCGACACATACGCCATAAACAGCCTGTTTCCCAACCTCGACCATGTGTTTGCCCAGTACGATCAAACCATCTTCGGTTTTCAGCCGGCGCTGGTTTTCGCCCATAACTTCCCTTCGCCCGTTATCAGCGAGGCTCTGTCGTTTGGTTATTGGTTCTACTATTTCTTGATAGCCATCGTCAGCGTCTATTATTTCTTCGCCCGCGGCAAGGAGTTCGAGCGCTGCGTAACGGTAATCATTGCATCGTTTTTCGCTTTCTATTTAATCTACGACTTCTTGCCGGTGGCAGGACCAACGTTTTATTATCATGCCGTCGGACTTGACAATATTGTCAACGGCGTGTTTCCCAGCGTAGGCAGTTATTTTGCTTCACATCGCGAGTGTTTGCCCACGCCAGGCTATACCGACGGAGTGTTCTACCAGTTGGTAGAGGCTGCTAAGGCGGCTGGCGAGCGCCCCACGGCCGCGTTTCCCAGTTCCCATGTCGGCGCTGCGGTGGTATGCCTTCTCCTTGCCGTGCGCACCCGTAAGGCGTGGCTAATTACATCATTCTCAATAGTTTTTATACTGCTCAGCCTTGCCACGGTTTATATACAGGCTCATTACGCAATAGATGCCCTTGCAGGCCTTGTCTCGGGTGTGGCATTCTACTACCTCTTTTGGTTTGTTTCGGACAGGGTGAAGCAATAAAGGGCGGCGCTTTTCGTTATATCTAACGTAAAGGAGTCTTTCCGTCGCAATTAACGATGAACAATAGCCTAAGTAAACTATTTCTTGCCGCATTGTCGCTGTGCTTATCCACTACGGCAACCGCCCAAAGGTTTTACAACCTCACCGCCAGTCAGGTGGAGATAGACTCCGTGTTGCCATATTTCTCGTATAATCGTCAACTCACTGGCTATTATGCCGACTCCGTATATACGGTAACGATAAAATACCCCGAATTCATCGACATGTCAGCTGCCGATATAGAGCGTTATCAGTGCCTTACGGCAGATGTCCCCCTTGCGTTGCCTGAGGTAGAGCAAAGTATTGGTTATAACCGCCGCAAGCCTATGCTCACGGCAGGTTTCACGCCCATTGTATATCGCAATGGCAAATATCAGTTTTTGGTTAGCTTTATGCTCGACGTGAGCGCTACACCAAAGCCCAATTCGCATATACGCAAGTCAAAATCGCTGCTTGCAGCCACCGCCGACAGGTATAAGTCTCACTCCGTACTCGCCTCGGGCAACTGGGCAAAGATAAGAGTACCCTCAACGGGCTTTTACCGCTTAACCCCCGAAATAGTGAAAAAGGCAGGTTTCACCGACATAAATAAGGTGAAAATCTATGGCTATGGTGGCAATTTGCAAAGCGAGGTGCTCAGTGGCGCCGAAATCAAGAAAACCGACGACCTAACCGAAGTGCCCACAGCCACGATAAACGGTAGTCGAGTGTTTTACGCCAAAGGCCCGGTTTATTATTCAAACAATCTGCGCGTACGCAATCCCTATTCTTCTTACGGCTATTACTTCATAACCCAAAACGAAGACACTGCCCTCGTTTGCGATTCCGCCACGTTGGTATCTGCCAATTATCCAGCTGAAATAGACCGCCATGCGCTTTACGAGGTTGACGCCTTCTCGTGGTATCACGGCGGCAGAAACCTCTTTGACAAGGAGGAAATACAGAGTGGCTTCTCGCGCAAGTATGTGTTCAAAAAGAAGGGTGAAGGAGCGGCTTCCCTGCTTCAGGTAGCCGTCACGGCGGCAACGGCGTCTAACGTGAAGGTGTCTTTTAATAATTCGGTTGTGGGTACTCAAACCGTAAGCATTCCCACCGAATACGACAAAGCCGCCATAAACAAAAGAGAGTATAGCGTAAATGGAAACGAGCAGTACGATACCATAACGCTTGAAGTGCTTTCGGGCGGACCGGTGCGCTTGGATTATATTGACGTGAAATACGCTGCGAGTCCCGTGAGCCCAGACATTAACACAGCCAATCTGCCCACGCCTGAATACGTTTATAACATAACCAATCAAGACCACCACGCCGACCCACAGGCTGACATGGTCATAATCATACCAACGTCGCAGAAGTGGCGTGACCAGGCTGAACGACTGAAAGCCTTTCACGAGGCGCATGATAATATGCGCGTAAACATAGTGCCTGCCGACGAGCTGTACAACGAGTTCTCAAGTGGCACTCCCGATGCCGCCGCTTATCGCAAATACCTGAAAATGCTATACGACAGAGCCATCACCGACGCCGACATGCCTAAATATCTGTTGCTGTTTGGCGATGGCTCGTTCGACAACCGTATGCTAACGCCTGAGATGAGCGGTAAAGCCCCCGACGACTATCTGCTCTGCTACGAGAGCGAAGACTCATACAACGAGATTTCTTGCTACGTAGATGACGGCTGGTTCTGCCTGCTCGACGACGGCGAGGGCACTGACCCGCAGCGCCATGACATGCCCGACGTGGCGGTAGGCCGCCTGCCCGTAACCACTGCTGCAGAGGCAAAGGTGGTGGTAGATAAGACCATCAGTTATATGGAGAATCGCAATGCGGGCGCTTGGCAAAACACAATCATGTTTATGGGCGATGATGGCGACAAAAACATACACATGCAAGCCGCCGATGCTGCTGCCACTCTCGCCGACACGCTTTGCCCTGGCTACATTATTAAGAAAGTAATGTGGGACGCATACGAACGCCAGACCTCGTCAAACGGTAATACCTATCCAGATGTAACGAAACTGATAAAGCAGCAGCAATCTAACGGTGCGCTGATAATGAACTATTCTGGTCATGGTGTTGAAAACCAGATTTCTCACGAGAAGGTTCTCACTTTATCTGATTTCACCGCCTTTACAAATAAAAATCTGCCACTATGGATTACTGCTTCGTGCGACATTATGCCGTTTGACGGAGTGAGCGAAACTATCGGTGAAACCGCCATTTTGAGTAAAAAAGGTGGTGCCGTTGCGTTCTTCGGTACTACACGCACCGTTTACGCAAGTTATAACAAGCGCATAAACGAAGCCTATCTACGATATGTGCTTGGCACTGACAGCAACGGCAATCCTATAAGCATTGGCGAGGCGCAACGCCTGGCAAAGTGCGAGCTTATAACCACTGGCCAAGACCGTACCACCAACAAACTACAAAACACTCTGCTTGGCGACCCTGTCGTAATACTTCAGCAGCCCCGGCTTAACATTATAGTTGACTCTATAAATGGCAAGCCTGCTAATGATGTCGTTCAACTAAAGGCTGGTTCAATAGCAAAAATCAGTGGGCACATTGAGAAAAATGCCGATTTCAACGGAGTAATTACCGCTACCGTGCATGACGCTAACGAGCTGATTACCTGTCGTATGAACGACGCAAAGGAGACCACTACCGCCTTTCAGTATTACGACCGCACGAAAATTATATTCCAGGGTACTGATAGCGTCAAGCAGGGAAGTTTTGAGTTCTCGCTTGCCATTCCGCTCGACATCAGTTATACCAGCGGCACAGGACTGATAAACCTCTTTGCCGTAAGCAGTGACAAGTCGCTCACGGCCCACGGCAAGTGCGAGGCGTTTACGCTTAACGGCAGTTCAGCCAACGCTAACGACTCCATAGGACCGTCTATATACTGTTATCTCAATTCGCCAAGTTTCGTAAATGGCGGCAACGTAAATCCCACGCCGTTCTTTGTGGCTGAGATTACAGATGATAACGGTATAAACTCGTCGGGCAACGGCATAGGCCATAACCTGCAACTGATTATTGACGGCAAGAAGTCTATGACCTATGATTTGAACGACAATTTCTCGTTCGACTTCGGTTCATATACGTCAGGCTCAACATATTATTCCATTCCCGAACTTGAGGCTGGGGCACATAAGCTGCTCTTCCGTGCGTGGGACACATATAATAATGCTTCTACCACAGAACTTAGTTTCAATGTGGTGAAAGCCCTGAAGCCAAACTTCTTTAGCGTTAGCGTCACCGACAACCCTGCCAGTGAGTCAACCACGTTTATCATCAATCACGACCGTACAGGTTCTGAACTTGACGTGGAACTGCAAATATTCGACATGGCAGGTCGCCAGTTGTGGAACCATACTGAGAGTGGCGTCAGCAGTGATAACACCTACACCCTGACGTGGGACTTAACCACCGATGGCGGCGCACGTCTGCAAACGGGCGTTTACCTCTATCGTGTCAGAATATCGTCTGACGGCAGCAGTAAGACAAGCAAAGCTCAAAAACTGATTGTGATAAATTGACAAATAACATTAAACGCTGTAGGGTCAGGCAATAACGCCCCTGACTCAGCGTTATATCAGTGTTCACATAAAAAGATAGATATGTATAAAAACATAAAAACGGCAACTCTCGCGGCACTCCTTTTCGCCTCAGTTGGCGTAAGTGCCCAAGTGAAAGAGGACATGTTTAACCCTGTAAATGCTTCGGTGACATCGCAGATGATTGCCCCCGACGCTCGTGCCGCCGGTATGGGCGACGTAGGTGTGGCTACCGACCCAGATGTAGTGTCGCAGTATTGGAACCCTGCCAAATATCCGTTTGCCATATCTCGCGCCGGCGTTGCGCTGAACTATACACCGTGGTTGCGCCAACTGGTCAACGATATGTCGCTTGCCTATCTGTGTGGTTACTATCGTATAGGCGACTATTCAGCCATTTCCGGTTCGTTGCGTTACTTCTCGCTGGGCGAGGTTTACACCAGTCAAGATGCCAACGCTACTACGATAAATCCATACGAAATGTCGCTTGATGTGGCATATTCGCTTATGCTTAGCGAGCATTTCTCACTGGCGGCAGGTGTGCGCTGGATATATTCAGACCTTACATATAACTATCAAGACGACGCTTCACCATCTTCAGCTTTCGCAGCTGACCTTGCGCTGTACTATCAGAACTACCTCAATCTTGGTGCTCGCGAGTGCCAGTTGGGCTTAGGTCTTAACGTGTCAAACATTGGTAGTAAGATTAGTTTCAACGGAAGCAATCAGAGCGAGTTTATTCCAACAAATATGCGACTTGGCGCTTCGCTTATGGTGCCGGTAGATGAGTATAACCGCTTTACGATAGCCGCTGACGCAAATAAACTGCTTGTGCCGACTTATCCTAAGCAACGTGAGGGAGAGAGTTCGGAGGACTATAATAAGCGCGTAGATGAAGAGTATTACGACGTTTCAAGTATCTCTGGTATGTTTAAGAGCTTTTCTGATGCGCCCCGAGGCTTCAAGGAAGAGCTTGAGGAGATACAGTGGAGCGTTGGCGCGGAATACGTGTATCACGACCAGTTCGCACTGCGCGCGGGCTATCACCACGAGAGCGAAAACAAGGGCAATCGCAAGTATTTCACCGTTGGCGCAGGCTTCAAGATGAACGTTTTCTCGCTCGACGCCGGCTACGTAATAGCCACCGCCAAGAGCAACCCTCTTGACCAAACGCTGCGCTTTACCCTTACCTTCGACATGGACGGCATAAAAGACATTATTAAGAGAAGATGATAAGAATAGGTTTAGGCTACGACGTACACAAGTTAGTGGAGAAGCGCGACCTCTGGTTAGGCGGCATAAAAATCGACCATACATTGGGTCTGTTGGGACATAGCGACGCCGACGTGCTCATACACGCCATTTGCGACGCCCTGCTCGGAGCAGCCAACATGCGCGATATAGGTTATCATTTCCCCGATACTGCCGATGAAACCGACGGAATTGATAGCAAGATACTTCTGAAAAAAACTGTCGGCTTGATAGCCGAAAAGGGCTATCACATAGGCAATATAGATGCTACCATTTGTGCTGAGCATCCCAAACTGAACCCACACGTTCCGGCTATGCAACAGTGCCTTGCCGACGTTATGGGCATATCCACCGACGATGTCTCCATTAAGGCTACAACCACCGAACGCCTTGGTTTCACCGGTCGTGAGGAGGGAATATCGGCTTACGCCGTGGCGCTGATAGAGAAATAATAGTCAGGTACAGAAAAAAGAAAGGAGTTAAGTCGCGATGGCTTAACTCCTTTCTTTGTGAAATATAGCTCTTATAGAGTAATATTATGCGTTAAAAAACTCCTTTAAGTATTCCGTGCAATCCTCAAAAGTCTTGAAGGTGTGCTCTAATGGCACGAGGTCTGGAATGATGTTCATCTTCAGAAGTTTGCTCATAGGCTGAGGCTGAATAATGGTCATCAGCACCTGTGCGCCGTTGGCTTGTAGCTCTTTTATGGCGCTTTCTATGGCGTAGATGCCCGACTGGTCAACGAAGCCAACGTTTCTCATGCGAATAATCACGATCTTAGCGTCTTTGGGAACGCTGTGCATGACCTCGTGGAAGCGAGTGATCGAGCCAAAGAACACGGGACCGTTCAAGCGCTGTATGTAAACCTTGTGACGTATGTCGTCGGGCATGCTCGCTTCGTCTTCCCATGGACTTTCTGGGTCAAACGTTGAGAGCTCATCAGACTTGTAGTCTTTCTCAACCATTTCGCTCATTTGCTTCATGAACAGAACGCAGGCTATAACCATGCCTATGCCGACGGCGGTGAGCAGGTCAACGAAAACCGTTATGAGGAATACCGTCAGCAGCACGAAGGCGTCGCTCTTAGGTATGCCAAGAATGTCCTTAAAGCTTTTCACGTCGATGATGTCTATGCCCACGGTGATAAGAATGCCCGCAAGCACAGCCAGTGGCACGTACTGAACAAGGCTGCCCAGTCCGAGCAGGATAGCAAACAGAAGGGCAGCGTGGATCATGCCGCTTATTTGAGTTCTACCGCCCGACTTGACGTTAACGACCGTGCGCATGGTAGCGCCAGCTCCAGCCAGTCCGCCAAAGAATCCCGCTATGGCGTTGCCTATGCCTTGACCTATCAGCTCTTTGTTGCTGTTGTGCTTAGTCTTTGTTATGTTGTCTGCCACTACCGATGTCAGCAGAGTGTCTATAGAGCCCAGTCCAGCCAGCGTAAGGCCTGGCACTACGGCTGCGTTAAGTGCCACCATCCAGTTTACCTGGCTTAGGTCAACCAAGTCTTTAAGGAAGAAAGGTTTGGGCAGCCCTGTGGGAATGGCGCCAATTACGTAGCGGCTGTCAAGGTTACAAAACAGCGAAATCACTGTCACCGCGATAAGCGCCACCAGAGTAGCTGGTATTTTTTTCGTGATGAGGGGAAAAGTCTTTATGATAAGTATAGTGGCGGCGCCCAACGCCAGTGCCATGAGGTTTACGCCCTCGTTGACCCTTTCGGGGAATTGCGTTATCATGTCAACCACCAAAACGGGCGATTTCAAGCCGAGAAAGGGATAAACCTGCTGCAATATTATGATTACGCCAATGCCGCTCATGAAGCCCGACAACACGGGGTAGGGTATGTAGCGCACGTATTTGCCTATCTTTATCAGTCCGAACAGAACCTGAAAAAGTCCGCACATGATTCCTGCCAGCGACATTGATATAATCACGGTGGTGAAGTTTTGTGAACCGGTCCATGCGGCGCTTACTATGCCAGCCGTGATAACCGTCATTGGTCCGGTGGGACCGCTAATCTGTGAGTGAGTGCCACCAAAAACGGAGGCGAAGAACCCCAGCATCATGGCGCCGACTAAGCCAGCCAAAGCTCCCATGGAACTTGCTGCGGGGTCGTTGATGCCGCCAAACGCCTGAATACCAAACGCCAATGCCAGTGGCAGCGCCACTATACCTGCGGTTATACCGCCAAAGATGTCACCCTTGATGTTACTTGTTGAGATAAAAGCCATACAATCTAATCTTTTTCTGTATTTAATATAACCTTATTTTGTTGTTTTCGGCTGCAAAGGTACGAATTTCTTTTATATCTGTAACTAACAGAAATATACAAGTAAAACGTGTGAAAAAGAAATTTTCTTTTTATCTTTGCGGCTAAAAAGGAGATATTTCCAATCTTTAAGAGCATAAACAAGGCTGTGCAAACCGCCTTTTATATATATTTTTAGAATATGGACAACTTAAGATTTCAGGTTGTAGCAGAGGCTTTTAAGAAAAGCCCTGTTGAAGTAGAGACTCCTAAAGAAAGACCTTCCGATTACTTCGGAAAGAAAGTGTTCACCCGTGAAAAAATGTACAAGTATCTGCCTGCTGACGTCTATGACAAGCTCATTGACGTTATGGACAATGGTGCTACGCTCGACCGCTCAATAGCCAATGCCGTGGCAAAAGGCATGAAGCAATGGGCTGACGAGAATGGTGTGACGCACTACACCCACTGGTTTCAGCCATTGACTGAAGGCACTGCCGAAAAGCATGACGCTTTTATAGAACCAGACGGTAAGGGTGGCATGATTGAAGAGTTTTCAGGCAAATTGTTGGTTCAGCAAGAGCCTGACGCCAGTTCTTTCCCAAGCGGTGGCATTAGAAACACATTCGAGGCTCGCGGATACTCTGCATGGGACCCTACGTCGCCTGTATTCATAATTGACGATACACTTTGTATTCCTACTATATTCATATCCTATACGGGCGAGGCTCTTGACTACAAAGCACCGTTGTTGCGCTCGCTCCACGCTGTAAACGTAGCCGCCACGGAGGTGTGCCATTACTTCTACCCAGATGTTAAGAAGGTACATGCCAATCTCGGTTGGGAGCAGGAATATTTTCTCGTAGATGAGGAATTGTATTCGGCTCGCCCCGACTTGATGCTTACCGGACGCACGTTGTTGGGCCATGATTCGGCTAAGAACCAGCAGATGGACGACCACTACTTTGGCATAATCCCTGACCGTGTGCAGGCATTTATGAAAGACCTTGAGATACAGGCTTTGGAACTGGGAATACCTTGCAAGACCCGCCACAACGAGGTTGCGCCAAACCAGTTTGAGCTGGCACCAATCTTTGAAGAGTGCAATCTGGCTGTTGACCATAATATGTTGCTGATGTCGCTAATGAAGCGCATAGCACGCAAGCACGGCTTCCGCGCACTGCTGCACGAAAAGCCTTTCGCCGGTGTAAACGGTTCGGGTAAGCACAACAACTGGAGCCTTGCCACTGACACGGGCGTGCTGCTGCACGGTCCGGGTAAGACTAAGGAAGACGACCTGCGCTTCGTAACGTTCGTAGTAGAGACACTCATGGGCGTATATAAGCACAACGGACTGCTCAAGGCTTCTATCATGAGTGCTACTAATGCTCATCGCCTTGGCGCAAATGAGGCTCCACCAGCAATTATTTCTTCATTCCTCGGCAAGCAGCTCAATGATATTCTTGATAACATTGAAAACAGCGACAAGGACGAACTCTTTAAGGTAGAGGGCAAGCATGGTATGCAGATTGACATTCCAGAGATTCCTGACCTGCTGATTGATACTACCGACCGCAACCGCACCTCACCTTTCGCTTTCACGGGCAACAGATTTGAGTTCCGTGCAGTAGGCTCTGAAGCAAATTGTGCCGCTTCGCTGATAGTTCTTAACACGGCAGTGGCTGAGGCTTTGTGCAACTTCAAGAAGCGTGTTGACGATAAGATAGCCAACGGCGAGAACAAGATGAATGCCGTTATTGACGTGGTTCGTGATGACATTAAGACTTGTAAGCCTATACGCTTTGAGGGCAACGGCTACTCAGATGAGTGGGTTGTTGAGGCTAAGAAGCGTGGACTGGACTGCGAGACATCGTGCCCAGTCATCTTTGAACAGTATCTCAACCCAGAGTCAATAAAGATGTTTGAGAGCCAAAAGGTGCTTACAAAGGCTGAGTTGCAGGCTCGCAACGAGGTAAAGTGGAACACCTACACAAAGAAGATACAGATTGAGGCTCGTGTTTTGGGCGACCTCTGCATGAACCACATAATACCTGTGGCAACGCACTACCAGAGCCAGTTGGCTAAGGACGTGCAGAGCCTTTACTCAATCTTCCCGCAGGAAAAGGCGGCAACATTGACTGAGCGCAACAAAAAGCTTATTGAAGAGATTGCCGAGCGCACTCAGGAGATAGAGACGGGCGTGGAGTCGCTCATTGACGCTCGTAAGGTGGCAAACAAGATTGATGATGAGCACAAGCGCGCCATAGCTTACCACGACAACGTAGCGCCTAAACTCGATAAGATACGCTACCAGTGCGACAAACTGGAACTTATCGTTAGCGATGAGCTTTGGACGCTGCCAAAGTATCGTGAGCTGCTGTTTATTAGATAATAATAAGGTAGTTAATAAATGATTAAACGCTGGTTAAACATTGTTTAATCAGCGTTTAATTGTTTTATATATACTTAGTGTGGCAGGTTTATGCCCTGTCGTTCTTTATAAGTGCCAACAGATGGTCAACCGCCAGTTCCTCCGGAATATTCTTTTCAATACATTCCTGCTTGCGGTATAGCGAAACGCGCTTTGGCCCTGCTCCTACATATCCGTAGTCAGCGTCAGCCATCTCGCCCGGCCCGTTAACTATACAGCCCATTATTCCTATCTTTAATCCTACGAGGTCTTTCGTGGCAGCCTTTATCTTGGCTATTGTCTCGCGCAGGTCGTAAAGTGTACGTCCGCAACCGGGACAACTGATATACTCTGTCTTAACCGTGCGCAAGCGTCCTGCTTGCAGTATGCCAAACGCCGTGGATAAGATGTCCTCGTCGCTGATGTTGCCTTGGTTCATAAGCCATACGCCGTCGCACAGTCCGTCAATCATCAAGGCGCCCATGTCGGCGGCGCTTTCCAGTTGCAGCTTGTCAAGGGCTGACAGTCGCAGAGCGTCGGTTTCGTCGGCGTCGGAGTCGCTGTGGGCGTACATCTGAACGAACACAACCGGGTTGTGCAGACCGTTGCTCTCTATTTCGTGAACGAGCGCGCGCTGGTCGGCAAGGCGGTTTTTGTGGTTGCTTACGCACACTACCACCACCTCAGGGTTATGCTTCAGACAGGCTATATATTCCTCTGACGGAGCGCCGTATTGCAACACCAAGAACTTGCGGTCTGCCTTAACGCCGCCTATGAAAGGCGTGGCGTTGTATGGGAATATCGGGTATGTGCCTTCTTCACCCGTATAGGCATTGAAATCAACAAGCAGTGTCTCGTCCTCGCGACGCTCATATTTAGAGCCGTCGCCTACATATATGTAATCTGGGCGCAGAGAGCCCTCCTCGTTGCTTGTACGCCCGTTAAGGCGTGAAACTATAACAACTGGTACGTTATCGCCTCCAACGTTGCCTACGGCCGTTGTATTGCGGCGTTTTGGACTGAGCCAGTCAAAGCCGTCGTACATCTTAGCTGGAATTATTGTGTGCTTGTCGCGCGAAGTGATATATTCAACCAAATGCTTGGCTACTGGTATCTCTGCTTCAGGTTCTTCAGTAAGCGAGACGCGCACCGTGTCGCCAATGCCGTCGGCGAGAAGCGCACCAATGCCCACGGCGCTTCTTATGCGGCCGTCTTCGCCTTCGCCAGCCTCCGTGACGCCAAGGTGAATGGGGTAGTGCATGTCTTCTTTGTCCATGGCGTCAACCAACAGGCGCACCGAGCGCACCATTACTACCGTGTTAGACGATTTCACCGAGATGACCACGTCGTTGAAGTTCTCGCGCTTGCAGATGCGCAAGAACTCCATGCAGCTTTCCACTATACCCTCTGGCGTGTCGCCGTAGCGATTGCGTATGCGGTCAGAGAGAGAGCCGTGGTTTACGCCTATGCGCACCGCCGTGTGATGCTCTTTGCAAATGTTCAGGAAAGGCGTGAAGCGCTCGTCTATCTTCTTTAGCTCTTGGGCGTATTCCTCGTCGGTGTATTCGTGCTTAATGAATTTGCGAGCAGGGTCAACGTAGTTTCCGGGGTTTATTCTAACCTTCTCCACGATTCGCGCAGCCACGTCAGCCACGTTGGGGTTGAAGTGAACGTCAGCCACGAGTGGTGCGGTGTAGCCGTCGGCTTTCAGTTCACGGCTTATGTTTCTCATGTTCTCCGCCTCGCGCGAGCCCTGCGTGGTGAACCTGACGAGCTCACCCCCGGCGTCGATTATGCGCTTAGCCTGCGCCACGCAGCCTTCGGTGTCGTTGGTGTTAGTCGTGGTCATCGACTGCACCCTTATCTTGTTGTCGCCGCCAATGCCTATCTCGCCAACCTTGGCCTCGGTGGTTTGACGACGGTTATACTGAAAGATGTCTATCATTAGTTTGTTTTGAATTTATAGTCGTTAATAGCCGTCAACTCGTCGTTGG
>CAZPNJ010000009.1:5914-18898 GCA_964587765.1 uncultured Prevotella sp. | reverse complement strand
CACTGCAAATATACTAATAATTTTGAATGTTAAAAAGAAAAGGCGTAAAAAAGAGGAAGTGCTAATTTATTTAACACTTCCTCGCTATTCGTTTATGTATAGAACCGCAGCCTTTTTTACTTTTAATGATGTATAATCCCTTAGTGTGGTGTTATGCGCTATGGTGCGACTGATATGTTATCGGGTGGCACGGAAGGCTTCAAGGTTGGCGTAGCGGCGAGCCATGAAGCGGCGGTAGATGTTTTTCAGCCATAGGTTGCTCGTGAGCATGAAGCCGAGGCCGAGCAACAGCATGATTGTGTTTGCCCACGTGTCAGAGAGCAGGTTTTGCAACAGCGAAACGAGAATGACAGGCACGAACATGCAAATCATTTCGGCTATGACTTGTATGTAGTTGTTTTCGATGCCGGCCTTGCCGATGAACTTGGTGTTGAGCGGCATGGTCTGGTGGTTATATACTGCCAACTGAAAGAAGATGAAATATTGTACACCGCAGGTGAAGGCAGCGTATGATATTAGCATGTAAAGGCTCCACTTGCCCTGAATGACCGGTGGCAGACAGAGCAGCAGCGGCAGGAGTATCAGGGCACAATAGAAGAAGTATTTTGCCTTGAGCATCTTCAGCAGGTTCTCTTTGTGTATCATCAGGAAGTCGATGTAGTTGCCCTCGTTGCTCATGATGTTGACCAAGAGCATTCCTCCGAGTATCATAAAGTTATATATGCCCCAGAAATTGGTCATGTACTGGTTGTCATATACTTCGGTGAGTGAAATGACGAGCGACATCACGAATACGGCTACGACGGCATAGATAAACTTCTTTTTCGGGTTCTTGTTGCGCATGATGGTCTTTATCTCCAACTGTATGAACTGACCCACCTCGCCATAGCGGTCGAGGAAGGCGAAGCGGCTGACGGTCTTTAGTTTGGTGACCTTCTCTTGCTTAGACAGTTCCTGCCAAACGCTCTGGTATTGTATCCTGCGGTTTATGGTAATGAGCAATGCCAAGACGGCGGTGACACCGAACAGTGGCAAGAGGCTGCCCATGGATATGGCTTCGCCTATGCTTTGGTAAATCTTGAAGTCGTGAATGGTTATTTCGTTGCCCATAACGAGTGGCAACCAAAGTGGGGTGAACAGTGCGCCCCAAATGATGACGGGTAAGACAATCCAAACCACATGGTGCGAGATGAGCGCTCGGCAGATGGCATAGAGCTGGCTGTCGGCAAGCACCAACAGATAGAAGAACAGCAGAAAGCCAACGGTGATGAAGAAGCCGAACGTGAACAGCAGCGACATGATGGCAAAGGGCAGTATCAGGGCGAACCAGATGCAGTTGCCGCCAGAGCGCAGTGAGGCGATGATGAACGTGTCGATGCAAGCGTAGCGTGGCAGTGGCATAAGTGAATAGGGCTTTACGAGTTGTGCGGGCGTCTGCTGTGCCACGAAGCGAAACCAGAAGTCGATGAGCATGACGAATGGCAGTGTCATGCAGATGAACTCAAGGGCAGAAACCCTTGTTGACTCGTTGGCAATGAGTGAAAACATCACTGCGAAGAACATCAGATATAGCAACATAAACGAGCCTAAGCCGTAGGCTATGTATTTGGCTGCTCGGTTCTTTTCAAAGTTAGCATCGCGCTTGGCTGCGAGTTTCAGGTGACGTCGCAGTTGCTTGTAAAGTTCAAATCTATTCATTACGTCGGGTTGGATGTATTGTCTTAATCTTCTCTTTTGTGTGGGTGTTTGTCTCGGCAGTTGGTTTATCGCATGTCAATAACCTCAGCCGAAGGGAAGTCCTTGGCGTTGAAGGTGAAGATGCGGTCAGACTGGTTCTTTGCCTGGAAGTTGGTAATCTTTATGGTGGTCCAGCCGCTTGCCTGCTTCATCTTTACTTGGTTTGGCACGTAACTGTTCTTATTTATAAATATGTATAACTCTTTGATGCTTTGCTTGTCGGGCTGCTGAGCCTCAAGGTGCACCTGATAGTTGTTGCCGATGGTCTTCATCGACAGGGTGTAGCCCTTCTTATACATATTTATAAAAGTGAGGGGATTCATTGTGGTTTGCTTGGCAAGGGTCGGTGTGGTGATGTTTACCTCGTTGGTGCTTTTAAGATAACTCCACTGCGTTTTGCCATTGAACCAAACCATTGCCACTGGTGTGGTGGCTTGGAACTTGTTACCCTTGATGGCGATGGTGCCACTGGTTGCGGCGAGTTTTGCTCCGCTGACTTTGCGGCCAACGATGGCTGCGGTCTTGTCTAATACTTGTCGGGCTGACAGTTTCTGAGCATAGGCGCCATTAGTGAAGGTTGCGCCTAAGAGTAAAATCAGTAATAGTAACTTTGATTTCATATACTTTATTTCTTTAGTTCTTGGTTTAAGTTGTTTTCTTTGTTTGACTGATAAAGAGCCGAAAAGGTTTAGCCCCTAATCTGGGCAATCTTCATGGCGAGCGTGTTTTCGTCTTGAATTAGCACGTCGCGAGGCTTGCTGCCCTGCGATGGTCCGACTATGCCAGCCGCCTCAAGTTGGTCCATAAGTCTGCCGGCACGGTTGTAGCCGATAGAGAAGCGACGCTGAATCATGCTGGTAGAGCCTTGCTGAGTGGTGACTATGGCATGGGCTGCCTCCTCGAAATATGGGTCGAGCGACTGCATGTCGCCGCCACCAGACGCTCCGCCCACGCTGTCGCTGCCCGTTACGGCAGGCTCTGGCAGTTGCAGTGGCTCAACAGGGCCCGGCTGGCGTGATACGTAGTCGTTGATAGCCTCAATCTCAGGAGTGTCAACAAAGGCGCACTGCACACGCACTGGCTCGTTGCCGTTGAGGAAGAGCATGTCGCCACGACCGACCAACTGGTTTGCGCCCGGACGGTCGAGAATGGTGCGAGAGTCAATCATTGAACTAACCTTAAACGCCATGCGGCCAGGGAAGTTTGCCTTGATGCTACCTGTAATGATGTTGGTGGTAGGGCGCTG
Source organism: uncultured Prevotella sp. (assembly GCA_964587765.1). Taxonomy (GTDB): domain Bacteria; phylum Bacteroidota; class Bacteroidia; order Bacteroidales; family Bacteroidaceae; genus Prevotella. Next base: position 15,915 of record CAZPNJ010000009.1, on the reverse strand, counting down.
TGTGGCTATAATCATGTGTATGCCGACGGCGCGCGCCAACTGGGCGATACGGGTGATTGGCGCTTCAATCTCTTTGCCGGCGGTCATGATAAGGTCGCCATACTCATCGATTACGACCACGATGTATGGCATATAGTCGTGACCCTTCTCGGGGTTGAGTCGGTGGTTCACCCACTTAGCGTTATACTCTTTGATGTTGCGAGCTCCGGCAATCTTCAACAGGTCGTAACGGTGGTCCATAAGGGCGCAGAGGCTGTTGAGCGTGTGAACAACCTTTGTTACGTCGGTGATGATTGGCTCGTCTTCGTTGTCCTCGACGGTTGCCATGAAGTGGTCGGCTATTGGCGAATAAACGCTGAACTCAACTTTCTTTGGGTCAACCAGCACAATCTTCAACTCGTTAGGGTGCTTCTTGTATAACAGTGAGGTGATGATGGCGTTAAGTCCGACTGATTTACCCTGACCGGTGGCACCAGCCACGAGCAGGTGAGGAATCTTAGCCAAGTCAACCATAAACACGTCGTTGGTGATGGTCTTGCCCAAAGCCAGTGGCAGTTCCATCTTCGTCTCTTGAAACTTCTTTGAGTTGATGATGCTCTCCATTGAGACGATGTTTGGCTTCTTGTTTGGCACCTCAATACCGATAGTGCCTTTGCCTGGAATAGGGGCAATGATACGAATGCCAAGGGCAGCGAGGCTCAGGGCGATGTCGTCTTCAAGGTTCCTGATTTTTGAAATGCGCACGCCCTCCTTTGGTGTGAGTTCGTAAAGGGTGATGGTAGGACCAACGGTGGCCTTAATGTCTTTTATCTCTACGCCGAAGTTGCGAAGCACCTCAATGATGCGCTCGTTGTTGGCCTTTATCTCAGCCATGTCAATCTCTGGCTTGCCGTCGTTGTCGTACTTCTTCAGCAAGTCGAGCGTAGGGTACTTATAGTTGAGGAATGGCTCTTTAGGGTTTATTTCTGTCTTGAAGTCGTCGGCATTGGTTGTTATCTTATTGCCGTTGGCCTTCTCTGTTTCTTTAGCCGTTTCAATGGTGAGGTTGCCATCGCTGACAGGTGCGTTGGTGACGGTTGGCTTTGGCTCTGGCTTCGGCTCTGCGACCACTGGTTTCTGTTCGTTGATGCCCGGTGTGAGGTCAACCACTGGCGAAGGTTCTTCCTCGTTTACCGGCATAGGCTCATCGTCGGTGATGTCGGTTGCGTCATCTACATTGGCGTTTGCAGCCGCATCGTCGGTCTTGGCTGACGTGTTCAGATTGGTAAGGGTAAACTTAACCTTGTTGCGGAACGACTTTGTTGGGTGAAGCGTCTTGCGTACTACGTTGATGGTTTCGGTGCTGACAAAGGTAAGGACTGCTATAGCCACGAATACGAGTATGGCTATAAGTCCGGGTGCGCCAACCACGTTTTCGGTTATGGTCACGCAGTATGCGCCATTGTCGCCACCGGGGTTGAATATGCTTGACGGCATTATCGGTGCGAGGAACTTTGCCATTGCCACCGACAGCCACACCATAAACAGCGTTAAGCCGAAGAACCACTTCAACAGGTTAACGGTGTAAGCCTTGGTGAGTTTCAGTCCGACGAGAATAAGGAATACGGGTATGGCAAAGGCAGGGAAGCCAAAGTTGTGGGCTATGAGGAAATATGAGAGAATGGCGCCCACAGAGCCACAGATGTTTTGAAACTCGTGGTCAGAGTTCATCCAGTCGCCCGGCCTTAACTGTTCCAACAGACTTTGGTCAGCGCTGGCGGTGAAACAGAATGAAATCATCGACGTTGTGAGGTAAACTGAAAAGAGTAGTAATACCAGCCCTAAAAGGAAGTCAGTTTTCTCGTTATTTAGTGGTTTACGCAGGCCTATAGCCTCGGTAAAGTTCTTTGTAGCTTTATTGTTGTTCTTCTTAGACATGAATGGTTTGTCATTAATTTTAAGTGCAAAAATAGCGTAAAAATGTGATAAACCTCAATAAAATACTTACTTTTTTCTTAATTTTGCAAATCGTTACAAGAATAGCATGGGAAAAACAATATATAGTAAGTTCGACAAGAACGCCATTCAGACGTTGCCACGAGTGTTGTTTGATGGGGAAATAATTGAAGTCTCAACAGAAGAAGCAGCCGATGAGGCTGTAAGACGATTGCTCAGTGAGCCAATACTTGGTGTGGACACAGAGACGCGACCGGTATTTAAGAAAGGTGTGTCGCGCAAAGTGGCTCTGCTACAGGTTTCAACACTTGAGGTTTGCTATTTGTTCCGACTGAATGTAATTGGTATAACTGATTCTATAAAGACACTGCTTGAAGACAAGAAAGTGCCAAAGATAGGACTTTCGCTGCACGACGACATGAATATGCTTCACAAGCGCGCTGACTTTGACGCAGGCAACTTTATAGATTTGCAGAATGTGGTTGGTAAGTTTGGTATAAAGGATTTGAGCTTGCAGAAACTTTATGCCAACCTGTTTCATCAGAAGATAAGCAAGCGTCAGCGATTGACTAACTGGGAACTGGTGCCTCTGAACGATAAGCAGCGAGGTTATGCGGCACCTGATGCGTGGGCTTGCATAATGATATATAACGAATTGAAGCGTCTGGCTGAAAGCAAGGACTATAATCTGGTGGTAGTTCCGGAGAAGGTAGATGAACAGCCCGACGTGGAGAAAAAGATAAAAACGGACGATTAAAAACAAAGGAGTAAATATATATGTATAAGTCAGTGCGTTTGAAAAGACATAAAGAGGATAGTTTGAAGCGTTTTCACCCGTGGGTGTTCTCAGGGGCTATCGACAAGATGGACGACGGCATCGCTGAGGGCGAAGTGGTAAAAGTGTTCTCCAGCGAGGACGACTTCCTTGCCGTAGGTCATTATCAAATAGGTTCGATAGCGGTAAGAGTGCTGTCGTTCAGCGATGTGGTTATCGACAAGGCGTTTTGGTGCGAGCAACTGCAAAGTGCCATTGACGCAAGAAAATCAATCGGACTTATTCCTATAAACGACGATGCTGAAGTAAGTGGAAATACGTTTCGACTGGTGCATGGCGAGGGCGACAACTTGCCAGGACTTGTCATCGACTGCTATGGCGACACGGCTGTGGTGCAGGCTCATAGCGTAGGTATGCACTATAGCCGCAAGGAGATAAGCGAGGCTTTGGTTGAAGTGATGAACGGCAGAACCAAGAACGTTTACTATAAAAGCGAAACAACACTGCCATACAAGGCAGACTTAGGACAGGAAGACGGCTTCATCATCGGAGGCAGCTCTGACAATGTGGCCGTGGAGAATGGACTGAAGTTTCATATTGACTGGCTTAAGGGGCAGAAGACTGGTTTCTTTGTTGACCAGCGTGAAAACCGTGCTTTACTTGAGCATTACGCTAAGGGTCGCTCGGTGCTGAATATGTTCTGCTACACGGGTGGCTTCTCGGTTTATGCTATGCGAGGTGGCGCAAAGTTGGTTCACTCTGTTGACAGCAGTGCCAAAGCCATTGAATACACCAATCAGAACGTTGACATGAACTTCCCCGGCGACGGTCGCCATGAGGCTTTCTGTGAGGACGCATTCAAATTCCTTGATGCCAACCACGATAAGTATGACCTGATGGTGCTTGACCCACCTGCTTTCGCTAAGCATCGTGGGGCAGTTCGCAATGCCTTGAAGGGCTACACAAGACTTAACGTAAAGGGCTTGGAGCATATTCGTAAGGGTGGCATATTGTTTACTTTCAGTTGCTCGCAAGTTATCACTAAGGACAATTTCCGCAATGCAGTGTTTACTGCTTCTACCATAGCAAATCGTAAGGTAAGGATTCTGCACCAGTTGCATCAGCCTGCCGACCACCCGATAAACATCTATCACCCAGAGGGCGAATATCTGAAGGGATTGGTGCTATACGTAGAGTAAACGGCTACTCAATAATATGACTCGCCCATTCTTAAATATTGTAGAAGACTACATCAGTCAGCACGGTTTGCTTGACAAAAGCCAGAGTTATCTTGTAGCTTTCTCAGGTGGTGCCGACAGCACTGCATTGTTGCTCGCTTTGAAGCAACTTGGCTACAGGGTTGAGGCTGCACATTGCAATTTTAAGTTGCGTGGCGAAGAGTCAAATCGTGATGAAAGTTTCTGCAAAGAGTTTTGCCAGAAACAAGAAATACCTTTCCATGTAGTTCATTTTGATACTCGTGAATACGCTGCACTGCACAAGCAGAGCATTGAACTGGCTGCCCGTAATCTGCGATATAACTATTTCTTTTCGCTGATTAAGGACTTGCAGTTTGCTGCCGTTTGCGTGGCACATCATCGTGACGACAATGTGAAGACGGTGCTGTTGAATATGGCTCGTGGCACTGGGCTGAACGGACTTTGCGGAATACACTCTGTCAATGGTAGGGTAGTGCGCCCACTGTTGGCAGTCAGTCGCAAGGATATTCTTGACTTCCTTTCAGACAACAATCAGCCATACGTCACCGACAGCACCAACTTTGAGGAAGACGCTAACCGCAACAAGATACGTCTGTCGGTAGTGCCGAAGTTGGAGGAGGTAAACGCTGCTGCCGTTCAGAACATTGACAGAATGACTCGCCATTTGCGTAGCGCAAGCGAATTGCTGAGCGTAACACTAAGTGAGGCTGAGCGCAGGGTGAGCAAGACTATGGACAGCGGAGTGGAGATTGATGTAGATGCGCTGCTTGGCGAGGTGTCAGCCGATTATGTGCTGTGGCACTTGCTACAACCATTTGGCTTTAGCCCTGAGGTGGTGGAGCAGATTTACAGTGCGCTGTCAACCGAGCAGAGTGGCAGAGTGTGGCAGAGTGCTACACATGAACTGCTTTACGACAGGCGAAAGTTAATCGTTGCCCCGATAAGTGAGGTGGCAACCGTAAATATGAAACTGCCTGAGACGGGACTTTATGCGCTCGCCAACGGCAACAGACTGCGATTGAGCACTGAGCCGTTTAATGGCAAAGCCTCGATTAGTAAAGAGCCACTTAGGGTTAGCGTTGATTATAATAAGGTGAAGTTTCCATTGCAGGTGCGTAACGTTCAGCAGGGCGACCGATTTGCTCCCTTTGGCATGAAGGGTACGAAACTCGTGAGCGATTACCTGACCGATAGGAAACTCTCGCTCTTTGCCAAGCGACAGCAATTAGTGGTTTGCGACGCTACCGGCACAATCGTTTGGGTAGTGGGCGAAAGAGTTTCAAATCAAGTAGCCATAACGTCATCTACTACTGAAGTCCTTTTCATTAACTACTTAAAATAAAGCAATTCAATATTGCAAACAAAGCCATTTATTACTGCAATTAAAGCCCATTTATTATAGAATTATAAAGTTCCCCTTATAAGGAGAGTAAACTCCCCTTATAAGGGCAATTAATTCCTCTTATAAGGAGAAATATTTCCCCTTACAAGAAGAACTTTTAGTCGCAGGTGAAAGTGGCTGTCGTTTTTACTTGTGTGGACAATAAAAATACAAAAAGCGACGCTAATGTTTGGCGAATAAAAAAAAATGCCTTAACTTTGCATCGATTCTAAGAAAAACAGGAGTTTCCGTTCTGGAAATGCCGGTCTTAATCCAAATCAAAAACAAAATCACAAACTTGCTCATCACATAAGTGGCGATGGTCGCCAAAGGCTATGTAATAACCGTTACTGAAAATGGTTGCGCCGCCACTACATATTATATAATGAGTCAGTAAAAAAGAAAAACAGAAACAATGCCAAATATGAATTACGACATGAACAACGAAATGACGCTCGACGAAATAAACGAGCGCATTGAAGCACTAACTCGCGAAGAGCGTCCTAAGCGTAGAGGTCGCAGAAGTAAAAAGGAAATAGAGGAAGATAATCAGCGAGCTATTCTCCTTGAGAGTCTTCTTGCCGAAAAACAGCGACTTGAAAGTGAGGGCGTACAGCCACGAAATAACGTAGAACCACAAACAGAACCACAACAGGAGACTGAACAGCCGCAGAATTTCGTGGCTGAAGAGGCTTTTGCCAATGGTGTAGGTGGTGGCGAGAAAAGCGAGGAAGAAAACCAACTAATAGAAAAACTTCAGGCAAAGATAAACGCTCACAACGAAGAGGCTCAGCAGCAGATGCAAATGGCTGAAGACGCTGAGGGCGTTTGGGAAGGTGACCCGGGCGACGGCACTGACTTCATAACAGTTGTTGACGTGCCAATAGAAGACCAGGGCGCAATGCCAACGTTCGACATATTTGACAATCCAACGATGCCGGCTCAGCAATATCCTGAGAGTTATCAGCAGATGGCTGGCAATATGGCACCCACTCCACAATATGACTTCACTGACATAGTAGAGTCTATCGGCGTGTTGGAGATAATGCCAGATGGCTATGGTTTCTTACGCTCAAGCGACTATAACTATCTGTCATCGCCAGACGACGTGTATGTGGCAAATCAGTTCATTCGTCGTTACGGCTTGAAGACGGGCGACGTAATACAGTGCAGAGTGCGCCCTCCACACGATGGCGAGAAATACTTCCCACTGACAAGCATTGACAAGATTAACGGCCGTTTCCCAGATGAGGTGCGCGACCGCATACCGTTTGAGCATCTTACGCCATTGTTCCCAGAGGAGAAGTTCAACCTCTGTGGCGACAGAATGACAACTAACTTGTCAACACGTATAGTTGACCTGTTCTCGCCGATTGGTAAAGGACAGCGTGCGCTTATCGTAGCTCAGCCAAAGACCGGTAAAACAATATTGATGAAAGATAGTGCCAATGCCATTGCGGCTAACCACCCGGAGGCTTACCTTATGATGTTGCTCATTGACGAACGCCCTGAGGAAGTAACCGATATGTCGCGTACGGTAAACGCTGAGGTTATAGCATCAACCTTTGATGAACCGGCTGAGCGCCATGTGAAGATTGCCGGCATTGTTTTGGAAAAGGCAAAGCGCATGGTAGAATGTGGCCACGACGTGGTTATATTCCTTGACTCAATCACACGCCTGGCAAGAGCTTACAACACGGTTGCCCCTGCTTCAGGTAAGGTGCTTACTGGTGGTGTTGACGCCAATGCCCTGCAAAAGCCAAAGCGATTCTTCGGTGCGGCTCGTAACATAGAGGGAGGCGGTTCGTTGACAATTATCGCTACGGCACTGATTGACACCGGCTCAAAGATGGACGAAGTAATCTTTGAAGAGTTCAAGGGTACTGGTAACATGGAGTTGCAGCTTGACCGCTCGCTCAGCAACAAGCGTATATTCCCTGCTATCAACCTTGTGGCTTCAAGTACTCGCCGCGACGATTTGTTGCAAGACAAGACTACGCTCGACCGTATGTGGATATTGCGTAAGTACATCGCCGACATGAACCCGATAGAGGCAATGAACACTATTCACAACAACATGGTTAGAACAAAAGACAACGATGAGTTCCAGCTCTCGATGAATGGCTAAAAGGCTCAGCCTGTTCCGATAAATAAGTTCTGAATGGAATATATAGAGGTAAAAAACGCAAGAGTAAATAACCTTAAAGGCATAAACGTGAAACTCCCGCATGGCAAATTCATTGTCGTGACGGGTGTTTCTGGTTCAGGAAAGTCATCGCTTGCCTTTGACACGCTTTATGCTGAAGGACAGCGCCGTTATGTAGAGTCGCTTTCGTCTTACGCTCGTCAGTTCTTGGGGCGGATGAACAAACCTGAATGTGACGGTATAAAATGACTGCCGCCTGCCATTGCCATAGATCAAAAGGTAATAGCCAGAAACCCACGCAGTACGGTTGGCACTTCAACAGAGATATACGATTATATGCGAGTGTTGTTTGCTCGCATTGGTCATACTTTTTCGCCAGTGAGTGGTGAGGAAGTGAAGAAGCAGTCGGTCAATGACGTGATAGAGCGCATAAACACTTTTGGCGAGGGCACGAAGTTTATGATTCTCGCACCATTGCGCTTGAAGCATGAGCAAACGCTGAACTCAGCGATGGCAAGTGCTTTCCGCCAAGGCTATACAAGATTATGGCACAAGGGCGAAGTGGTGCGCATTGACGATGAACTTGAACACCTTGCGGAAGATGCCTCGGCTGAAGATTACAAGATAGTTGTTGACCGTCTTGCCGTCAGCGATACCAATGATTTCATAAGCAGAGTAACCGACTCAACTGAAACCGCTTTTTATGAGGGCGATGGCGAGTGCATGTTAGTGTTCTTGCCGGGTAACATTACTTATACGTTCTCTACACGTTTTGAGGCTGACGGGTTAACGTTTGAAGAACCTTCAGACAATCTGTTCGCGTTTAACTCGCCTCTGGGCGCTTGTCCGACGTGTGAAGGCTTCGGCAGTGTAATCGGCATTGACGAAAAGTTGGTGATACCAAACACTACGCTCAGCGTTTATGACGGTTGCGTACAGTGCTGGCATGGCGAGAAACTGAAAGTGTGGAAAGAAGAGTTTTGCAGAAGGGCTGCCGCTGACGACTTCCCTATATTTGAGCCATACCACAAACTTACAAGAACACAGAAAGACTGGCTTTGGCATGGTCTGCCGTCAGAGAAGAATTTAAGCGAAGACGAAAAGGTAAGCATTGACAGCTTCTTTAAGATGGTGAAAGATAATCAATACAAGATACAATACAGAGTATTGATGAGTCGATACAGGGGCAAAACGGTTTGCCCTGACTGTCATGGCACAAGACTGAGAAAAGAGGCTTCTTATGTGAAGATTGCCGACCGCAGCATATCTGAATTGGTGGATATGCCAGTGAAGCAGTTGAAGGAATGGTTTGACAAACTGACCCTCAGCGAGCATGAAGAGAAAATCGCCCACCGACTGCTGATAGAGATTAACAACAGATTGCAGTTCCTGCTTGACGTGGGCTTAGGTTATCTTACGCTAAACCGTCCGTCTAACACATTGTCGGGTGGTGAAAGTCAGCGTATAAACTTGACTACATCGCTTGGCTCTTCACTTATCGGTTCGCTGTATATTCTTGATGAGCCAAGTATAGGATTGCACTCAAGAGATACTGACAGATTGATAAAGGTGCTGCGCGAATTAAGAGATTTGGGCAATACCGTAGTAGTGGTAGAGCACGACGAGGAAATAATGCGTGCCGCCGACTATATCATAGACATTGGCCCTGACGCTGGTAGATTGGGTGGCGAGATTGTATTTGAGGGTGAAACAAAGCAGTTGAAGCAGGAAAGCGAAAAACTGCTTAAACAGTATCCGCAATCTCACACTATAAAATACCTCACTGGCAGCGAGATTATAGAAGTGCCAACCTCACGCAGAGCATGGAACTCGGCGATTGAACTGAAGGGCGCAAGAATGAACAATCTGCGTGGCATTGACGTGAAGTTCCCACTTAACGTTATGACAGTGGTGACAGGTGTCTCTGGTTCGGGCAAGTCTTCATTGATAAAGGGAATACTTTACCCTGCAATGAAGCGTCACTTAAACGAGGTGGCTGACCAACCGGGGGAATACGCAGCGCTTGAGGGCAGTTGGCAAGCAATAAAACATGTAGAGTTTGTTGACCAGAATCCTATTGGCAAAAGCACACGCTCTAATCCTGCCACTTACATTAAGGCTTATGACTCTATAAGACAGTTATATGCTGACCAGCCATTGTCAAAACAGATGGGCTTTACGGCACAGTATTTCTCTTTCAACGCTGACGGAGGAAGATGTGAAGAGTGTAAGGGCGCTGGCGTGATAACCGTTGAGATGCAGTTCATGGCTGACCTTGAATTGGAGTGCGACGCATGTCATGGCAAGCGATTTAAGCAAGATATTCTTGACGTAACGTTTCATGGCAAGAATATTAACGATGTGCTGAATATGACGGTGTCGGAGGCGATAGAGTTTTTTGCGGAACATAAGCAAAACGCTATCGTAAACAGACTGAAGCCTCTTGAAGACGTCGGACTTGGATACATAAAACTCGGTCAAAGTTCTTCTACTCTTTCGGGTGGTGAAAATCAAAGAGTGAAATTGGCATACTTCATTGGTCAG
>CAZPNJ010000009.1:0-5904 GCA_964587765.1 uncultured Prevotella sp. | reverse complement strand
TATACGCAAATTGTTGTCATCGTTTAACGCACTTATTGAGCGAGGACATACAATCGTAGTCATTGAGCACAATATGGACGTTATAAAGTGTGCCGATTATATAATAGACTTAGGCCCTGATGGTGGAAATAAGGGTGGAAACCTTGTGTGTCAGGGTACGCCAGAGGAAGTGGCTAAATCAACAGAAAGCGTCACTGCGAAATATCTTAGAGATAAAATCGAGGGATAGAAAATGTTATTATCAATACTTATACCAAATTATAATCGTGTGTGCGTGAATTTGGTAAAACAACTTCACGACCAGTGTGTGCAGGTCAGTGGCCTGAACTATGAGATAATCGTTGCAGATGATGGCTCAACACGGAATGAGACCATTATCGCTAATGATGAAATAAATGCATTTGAGAATTGCAAATATATAGTACGCAACCATAATGTGGGTAGGGCTGCTATAAGAAACTACTTGCACAGTGTTTCGCATGGCGACATTCTTATTTTTATGGATAGCGATGTGGTAATACGAAACAGTGAATTTATAAATACGTATATCGCAAATTCAGAGAAAGCAATGGTTGTTTGCGGAGGGGTAAAGATAGAGGGTGACCCTGCGAAACTGAAAGACAACCTTAGATATAAATATGAGAAGTCGTGTGAGGGTAATCACACTGCAGAGAAACGTCAACGGCGCCCGTATATGTCGTTCAGAACTACAAACTTTCTCATACACAGAAGTGTGATGGAGAAAATACAGTTTGATGAAGACGTGCAGTATTATGGTTATGAAGACGTATTGTTTGGCAAGGCTCTTGCTGAAGCAAATATAAGTATGTTGCACATTGACAACCCTGTTAATGTGGAAGAATACGACGATAACGATTTCTTTTTAAGGAAGACTCAGGAATCGCTTGCATCGCTTAAAATGGTAAGTGATAAGATAGGAGACTATTCAAAGATATTGAATAAGGCAAAGAATCTTAAAAGATTGCACCTTGACCTGCCAATAAAACTGTTTTATAAATTGTTTGATAAACAGATGATAAAACATATTGTTGGCAAAAAGCCATCGGTAAAGTTATATAATATATACAGACTCGCTTATTTGTTGTCGGAGTCGGGTAGTGGATACATAGATTATCACTATAGAAAAGTAACCAATTAAGCCAACTGGTTTAATTCGTTTTTGTTATTAGCGTAAGGCGTAACTAAAATTAGTGTAGGGCGTAACTATAATTAGTGTTAGGCTAATCTAATTCATACATCTGGCTCGGAACTCTGCGCTTTAATACTTCCAGCTCAAAGTCAACACCAGGTACAATGCCATGACCTCGCAATATTTCCTCTACCGTAAGTCGTGCTAATTCAGGGTGATTGTTTTCTTCACTCAGATGGCATAGCCAAACGTGTTTAAGATTAGGTGTTGCACATTCACATAGTGCTTCGGCGCAAAGTTTGTTGCTGAGGTGACCATGTCCACCCGTGATTCTGTCTTTCAGATATTGAGGATAATTGCCGACACGAAGCATTTCTACATCGTGGTTAGCCTCTATAACGAGATAATTTGCTTCTGAAATATAACGGCGAATGTCATCTGTAATATGACCAACATCTGTCATCAGGCAGAATACAGTCCCATTGTGCTCTATCCGATAGCCAACACAATCGGTGCTGTCATGTGGTACGTCAAAAGGTGTGATGTTGAAGTTGCCAATGCTGAATGATTTGCCTTTCTCTATGAAACAACGCTTGTCTGCAGGTATCTTTATATGTACTGTATAGTTGCCGTCAATACCTTTATGTACTTCTTTTGTGGTATAGATGTTGACATCATAGTCGCGACAAATCACTCCCACGCTTTTAACATGGTCAGCGTGGTCGTGAGTAATAAGTACATTGTGTATGTTGTTTAAAGAGAAGCCAAAAGAGGCAAGATGCTTTTTCAAGTTTCTAATACCCAAACCAGCATCTATCAGTAGTGTCTCTTCGTCAGAAGAAAGGAGATAACAATTACCACTGCTACCACTTCCTAATGATATAAATTTCAGCATTTATATATACCTTTCTTAATATTCCCTTTCGCCAAAGATAGATGTGCCAACACGTACCATCGTAGAACCATGTTTTGCTGCAATCTTATAATCGCCACTCATGCCCCATGAACGTATCTTAAAACTGTCGTCTTGTGCGAAAAAGTCTCGTTTCACTTCGTCAAAGAAATCCTTAGCAGTGTCAAACTCTGTGGCTATTTGCGCTTCATCATCAACATTGCTTGCCATCATCATAAGACCACAAATTCTTACGTTCTTGAGTTCACGCCACTCACCGGAACTTAACAGAGCCTTGCAATCTTCTTTAGTTAGACCATATTTCGTAGCCTCTTCTGCAATGTGAAGTTCAAGCAATATGTCAATTACACGGTCGTGTTTGGCTGCTTGCTTGTTTATCTCACGCAATAGTTTCATGCTGTCAACAGATTGTATCATAGAAATATATGGAGCGATATATTTCACCTTGTTGGTTTGCAGATGACCTATAAAGTGCCACTTTATGTCTTTGGGGAGTATCTCAACCTTCTTTGCGAGTTCCTGTTCGTGGCTCTCTCCAAAGATGCGTTGCCCCTCGTCGTAAGCAGTCTTTAGTTCTTCGGCAGGGTGAAATTTACTCACTGCCACAAGTTTAACGTCTTGTGGCAATGAGTTGTGTATCTCACATAAATTCTTTCTGATGTCAACAGCCATTGTTGTTTTTGATTTATGAATTACTGCTCATATTCAGGCTTGTCGTTCTTCTCAGCCTTTGCGATCCCCTTGACCGCGCGAGCCACGAGGAGGAGTTCTCCCTTGAGCTCAGGGCTGCAAAGTGTGAGCCTGAACAAGATAATTTATGTTTGTGCGTTTCTCTTTCTCGCTCTTTTCGTCAAGTGTTATCATCTGTATCTTTACCTTATACCAACGGTCGTCACCGTCAACATCGGTAAAGTATATCTCGCTGTAAGCAGCTGTTTTGATGTCGGTTATCTTGAAGTCGCCTGAAATGAAAGCGCTCATTTCCTCTGTTATAGTGCCCTCAGCCTCGGTAAAGCTAAGTGCGTCAACAACATATTGCTCGGTTACTTTCTTCTGAAGACCATCTTCCATTGTCTTCTCGTAACGTATCTTTGTTTCAAACCATGTAGCTGTTCTTGCTCTCATATTTTCTTGTTTTAATGTTTAGTTGATTTAATGGTCAGCAAAAGTAGTCAATATTTTCGGCAATACAAAAAAAAATGCCACTTAACGCATAAAATATAAAGCACGCTCTCTCTTTCTCCGCCTTTTTATTTATCTTTGCATTTGTTATAATAGCAAAAGATATAAATTAAGCTATGCCGGAAATATCAAGACGTGGCATTGAAATGCCAGAATCACCTATTCGAAAACTTGCTCCATTAGCTGCTCAAGCAAAGAGCAGGGGCATAAAGGTGTACCATTTGAATATTGGTCAACCAGACCTTCCAACGCCTCAAGTGGGACTTGATGCATTGAAGAAAATAGACCGCAAGGTGTTGGAGTATTCTCCTTCGCAAGGTTATCAGTCATACAGAGAAAAACTTGTTGGCTACTATAAGAAATATAACATTAACGTAACTGCCGACGATATTATCATTACCGCTGGTGGCTCAGAAGCTGTGTTGTTCTCTTTCATGGCGTGCCTTAATCCGGGCGATGAGATTATAGTGCCAGAGCCAGCCTATGCAAACTATATGGCATTTGCTATTTCCGCAGGTGCGAAGATTAGAACTATAGCAACCACTATAGAGGAAGGCTTTTCACTGCCAAAGGTAGAAAAATTTGAGGAGCTTATCAATGAGCGCACACGCGCTATAATGATATGTAACCCTAATAACCCAACTGGCTATTTATATACAAGAAGAGAAATGAATCAGATTAGAGATTTGGTTAAGAAATACGATCTGTATCTTTTCTCTGATGAGGTGTATAGAGAGTATATCTATACGGGTTCTCCTTATATATCGGCGTGTCATCTGAAGGGTATCGAGAATAACGTTGTGCTTATCGACTCTGTGTCAAAGCGCTATAGTGAGTGCGGTATTCGTATAGGTGCGCTGATTACTAAGAATAAGGAAATACGCAAGGCTGTTATGAAGTTCTGTCAGGCTCGCCTTTCACCTCCTTTGATTGGTCAGATTGTAGCAGAGGCTTCGCTTGACGCTCCTGAAGAATATTATCGTGACGTCTATGATGAATATGTAGAAAGGCGTAAGTGCTTGATTGACGGTTTGAATAGAATACCTGGCGTTTATTCTCCTATTCCAATGGGTGCATTCTATACGGTGGCAAAGTTACCTGTTGATGATGCAGAGAAGTTCTGTCGTTGGTGTTTGGAAGAGTTTAACTATGAGGGCGAAACGGTGATGATGGCACCTGCTTCTGGCTTCTATACTACTCCAGGTGCTGGCGTAAATCAAGTGCGTATAGCGTATATTCTGAAAAAGGACGACCTTGTACGCGCATTGGTTGTTTTGCAAAAGGCACTTGAAGCATATCCTGGCAAAACAGAGACTGAAAAATTATAAACGAGGCAGCGTATAAATGAGATTACCTTTATTTCTTGCAAGAAGAATTTATAGTAAGGGCGAGACTCAAAAGAGAGTTTCACGCCCTGCTATTACTATTGCCACACTTGGCGTAGCCATTGGTCTTGCTGTAATGATAATCTCTGTTTGCGTAGTGCTTGGCTTCAAGCATACGGTTCGTGACAAGGTCGTTGGCTTTGGCAGTCATATAGAGGTGGCAAGTTTTACTACATTGCAGTCTTCAAACATGACGCCAATCGTGGTGAACGATTCGTTAAAGAACGTACTGAAGAAAGGACCTAACGTAAGTCATGTGCAGAGCTTCGCCATGACGCAAGGAATAATAAAGACGGAAAACGATTTCCTTGGAGTAGCCTTTAAGGGTGTGGGCGAAGACTTTGACTCAACGTTTATAAGCGATAACCTAAAGACGGGAGTAATGCCACGTTTCTCAAGCCAAAAGTCGGGCAACAATATTCTTATATCTCAATACATGGCAAACAAACTGAAACTCAAAGCAGGTGATAGGGTGTTTGCGTATTTTATAAACGGTTCGGGTGTAAGAATGAGAAGGTTCACCGTCAGTGGTATATACGAGACCAATCTGTCGCATTATGATAATATAATGTGTTTCGCTGATATTTATACCGTTCAGAAATTGAATGGCTGGCAAGACAATCAGGTGACAGGCGCAGAAATTAGCATAAACGACTTTAACAAGCTAAACGAAACGGCAGAATATGTATTGGGTAAGGTAAATCGTACGACCGACAGCTATGGCGAAACGTATTCTTCAAAAACAATACAGGAACTTAATCCGCAGATATTCTCATGGTTAAGCCTTCTTGACCTTAACGTGTGGATAATACTTGCGCTAATGATTGCCGTTGCGGGTGTTACTATGATTTCGGGCTTGCTCATTATAATACTTGAACGAACGAATATGATTGGCGTATTAAAAGCATTGGGCGCACGCAATGCCACTATACGCAAAACATTCCTTTGGTTCGCTATATTTATATTAACTAAAGGTATGCTGTGGGGCAATGTACTTGGCATCGGTCTTATGTTATTGCAAAAGTTTACCGGCATTGTAAAGCTTGACGCTTCTACCTATTACGTTAGCACGGTGCCAATAGAAATAAACATACCTTTGATTGTAGCTATCAACGTATCTACGCTAATTATCAGCAGTTTAGTACTGGTGCTTCCGAGCTATGTGATAGCTAAGATTCACCCTGCAAAATCTATGAGATACGAGTAACAACTCATAGATTATGCTAATTCCAAATAGAAGTGCAAAGTTTTCAGGTGTTTAAAACTATGAAAAA
>CAZPNJ010000008.1:16082-19463 GCA_964587765.1 uncultured Prevotella sp. | reverse complement strand
TATGAAAGACGACAAGAATCTGGGCGACTGGCAAACTGAAGCCTCAACAAACAATTTGAGTCTTCAGCAACATAATCTTAACGAGCAAATGGCAGAACAGCAGACTCGCATGGCCAAGAGTGAACTTTTGCCCAAAGTTGCAATAACAGCAACGGACAACTTCAATGGTCCTATAACAATAGAAATTCCTGCCATTGACAAGAATTTCAATTATTGGTATGCTGGCATTGGCGTTTCATATTCGTTAAGTTCATTGTTTAAGAGCAACAAAGCAATTAAAAAGGCAAAGATGGCTGAGGTGGAAGCGAAACAAAATCGTGAAGTGGAAGCCGACAGAATAGAAAACAACATGCAAGAGGCTTACACTATGTATCAACAGAGTTTCGTGGAATTAAGCACACAGCAAAAGAGTGTGCAACTTGCTCAGCAAAACTACGATGTAATAAACAACCGATACCTTAATCAGCTGGCACTGGTAACAGATATGGTTGACGCAGAGAACGTAAAACTGCAAGCCGAATTGCAAGAGGTAAATGCTCGCATAAACGTTGTTTACGCTTATTATAAAATGAAATTCATAGCAAACAGGCTTTAATTCACATCTCAGTATAGAAACAATTAAATCACAAAACAAACAATAAGATTATGGCAAACACAAGAAAAAAAGTTCGCAACATATATAACATTATAGTAATAACACTGCTGCTTGCAGGTGTGACATTCCTTTGTATGCGCTTCGTTCACATTGGCAACGAATATACTGATAACGCACAGGTGTTTCGACACATTACCCCTGTAAACAGCCGAGTGCAGGGCTATATAAAGGAGATACGTTTTGAAGAGTATCAGCATGTTAAGAAGGGCGACACATTGGTAATTATAGAAGATGCTGAATATCGCCTTCGCTTGGCGCAGGCAGAAGCAAATCTCGCAAATGCGACTTCTGGTAAAAGTGTAACTTCAGCAGGAATTGAAACTACACAAAGTAACATTCACGCTCAGCAAGCAGGTGTTGACGAGGCTCGTGTGCAAATGATTAACGCAAAGAAGAATTACGACCGATATGCAGAACTCTTGAAAAAAGACGCTGTTACACGACAACAGTTTGACAATATGAAGACAGCCTATGATGCAGCAGCTGACAGATACCAGCAGGCTTTAAGAGCACAAAAGGCGACAGGAATGGTGGCAAAAGAACAAACCACAAGATTGTCGCAAAACGATGCGAACATTGTAGTGGCTCGAGCTGCCGTTGAACTGGCAAAATTGAATTTGGGATATACTGTTATAGTAGCCACTACAGATGGCATAATGGGAAGAAAAGAAATACACGAAGGGCAACTTATTCAACCAGGTCAGCCTTTGGTACAGATTACCGATGAAAACGATGTCTGGGTTATTGCGAACTATCGTGAAACTCAACTTGAGAACATAAAAATTGGCGCATCGGTAAATATAAAAGTAGATGCCATAAATGGCAAAAATTATACAGGAAGAGTAGAAAAGATAGCCAGCGCCACAGGCTCAGCCACAAGTCTTATACCACAAAATAATGCCACAGGGAACTTTGTAAAAGTAGAGCAACGAGTGCCTTTACGTATAAAGGTGGAAGGAACAAAAGAGGAATTGAGCGCTCTGCTTGCTGGATTAAATGTAGAATGTGAGGTTAAAAGATAATGGACTCAAAGAAGAAACCAGCCGGACCACCAATGGTCTTTGACATGCCCTTTATGAAGCCATTTGTACCAAAAGCACTATGGCCTTGGATATATCTAAGTTTTGCCATTATATTTCAGTGTACACAAATTGTGAATGCTGGCAATATGGCGGAACTTATGAGCGACCATGCTTTCTTGCGTGAAGACGTAATGATGATAGTGTTCTTTGGACTGGTAGGAATAAATCTGCCATTCCCCTTTCTCTTCCGCTACAAATTTCATTTTTCCAATAAAAGCATGATTTCATCGGGAGTAATGGTGCTTATTGCCTGTATAATGTTAGCACAAATAGTAACTTGGTTACCTGCCTTATGTGTGATAAACTTCATAGGTGGCTACTTCAAGTTGTGGACAACTTTTGAATGTTTCAGCAACATACAATTATGGATGACAAAGAAGCGAGATTTCTCAATTTTCTTCCCTCTATTGTATATGATTGTGCTGAATGCAATTGAGGTGGCACCACTATTAACTGCATACAGTGGTTTTTATCACGACTACCATGTGATAGGACTTATAAACATCGCACTGCTTTGGGGGGTGCTTTTGTTTATGGCGACCTGCACCCGACACTTTCACTTTATGAAACCAATGCCATTGTTTGGTATGGACTGGCTTGGCATGTTTCTTTGGGCTGCGTTCATGCTTCAACTTTGCTATATATTTAATTATGGTGAACACTATAACTGGCTTGATAGTCCTCGCATTTGGGGAACTTGCCTGACAGTTATCCCAACTGCATATTTCGCTATAAACAGAGAACGACACGTTCATCACCCATTCATTGACCCAGCTTGTTGGCGCTACCCAAAGGTTGTTACTATGCTGTTGTTATTTCTTGGAGCAGAGGTGATAGTTTCCATAACTAATGTTTGTCAGAATGCCTTCATTGGCACATTAGGGTTTGACTCATTGCATGTGGCAAATCTTAATGGATTCAGTATTATTGGCAACATAATGGGATGCTTGATTTCATTATTGTGGATTCACTTTCTTCGTTTGAGTTACGTTCGCCTTACTGCAGTTTCATTTGCATTTATGGTTGCATCTGTCGTAATAATGTATTTCCGCATAGCTATAGGAATAAACATTGAGCAATTTTATCTGCCCACAATACTTATGAATATTGGATATGCCATAATATTCTGTTCAATCACGATTTATTTGCAGCAGGCTATGCCTTTCCAGCATTTCTTCATGGGGCTGACAATTATGGGATTTGTTCGCACTGGCGCAGGTGCAGCCTTTGGTGGAGCTATATATGGTTATGCAATGCGATGGAGTATGGCTGACAACATTTCTAAATACAGTGGATTATTTACAGATGTTCATCTGTGGGGAACAAACATATCAGAAGAAATTGGTGTGTTTATGCAGCAAATGCTACTTGTCAGCACGAAGCAAATATATGGCATAACATGTATAGTTGGCATATTCGCTGTTCTATATATGTTAATGTATAGTGTACCCGTTAAAAGCACATTAAAGAAAATGCCATATTGGAGCACAGTTGCACATTCTATGAAAAAAGACAAATAAAAAGACAGCTGAAACAGAACATAAATTACAAATAGCAAAGAAAAAGAAGCGATTTACGCAAAAATATTCATATTAATGTTGCACTTTTGATTATTATTGTCTACATTTGCTGACATAATGTTAC
>CAZPNJ010000008.1:0-16072 GCA_964587765.1 uncultured Prevotella sp. | reverse complement strand
CGCAAAAACTTACATAAAATGGAGAATATTGACAACCTTGACAGGAAGATACTTGCCATTCTTTCAAAGAATGCAAGAGTCCCATTTAAGGATGTAGCAGCAGAATGTGGAGTATCAAGAGCCGCCATTCATCAGCGTGTGCAACATCTTATTGACAATGGAGTTATAACAGGTAGTGGATTTGACGTAAATCCGAAAAGTCTGGGCTACAGTACATGCACTTATATTGGCATGAACCTTGAAAAAGGTAGCATGTATAAGAAAGTTGTGGAGAAGTTAATGACTATACCAGAAGTTGTGGAAACGCACTTCACCACTGGTCCTTATACAATGTTGGTAAAGCTTTACGCCAGAGACAACGAACAACTCATGACACTTATAAATGGGCAACTTCAGTCTATTCCCGGCGTTGTTTCAACAGAGACTCTGATTTCTCTTGAACAGAGCATAAAGCGCGAGATTCCAATCTCTGAAGGTTAACTGCACTTTTATCGAAACATCCCGATGAAACCACTAACTTTTGCACATTTCGCATAATCGTATCTTAAAAGGAAACAGTCTGTGAAAGCATTTAACTTAGAAACTTATTTGCATAGTTTCTATGCTTCTTTTCCTGAAGCACAGAAGACACCAGTTATTGGCATTACCTCTAATTATGTTGATGGCGACGCAACTTTAAGAGACCGTTATTACAAGCAAATAATTGCAGCTGGAGGTACACCTGTGATTATTCCGCCATCACATAACAAAGAGGTTCTTATAAACACACTTGAAAGCATTGATGGTTTATTACTTACAGGTGGTGGCGACTACAACCCACTTTGGGGTGGCGAAGATCCTGTAAAGGAACTACACTCTATAAACGCAGAGCGTGATTTGCCAGAGTTGCTTATTACCAGACTTGCTTTCAACAGACAAATTCCAATGCTGGGCATTTGTCGTGGTATTCAAACTATGGCAATGGCATTAGGTGGAACGGTTAAGCAAGACATCAATGGCGAGGCAACAATAAAACACTCACAAGACGCTGAGCGCACAGAGCCCACGCACACTATAAATATTGAGGAAGATTCTATTTTATACAATATTTATGGCGAGAAACAGATGGCAGTAAACTCTTTCCATCATCAGGTTGTGGCAACTACAGGACCACACTTCCGCCTATCTGCCACTTCGCCCGATGAATTCATTGAAGCTATCGAGAGTTGCGAGAGCAAACACTTCATAGGTGTGCAATGGCACCCCGAATGGCTGGAAGAAGACGGGCTAAAATTGTTCAAATGGCTCGTTGAAAGCGCTAAAAACTACGCTGACGCCAAACAAGCACACAAGCAGATAATTACACTTGATACACATTGCGACACACCAATGTTTTTCCCACAAGGCATTGATTTCGGCTCAAGGGACAATAGAATATTGTATGACCTTCACAAAATGAACGAAGGCAGAACCGATGCTGTCACAATGGTGGCTTATCTGCCACAACCCAAAGATGGCGAAAAGTTTGAAGATATTGTAGAATTAGACGCAAAAACACCAAAGGCATACGCAGACAAAATCTTCGATGAAATCGGCAATATTATAAACTCACATGCAGATTATATAGCACAAGCTCGCACGCCAGAAGACATTGCCAGGAATAAAGCGCAAGGCAAGAAAAGCATTCTTATCGGCATTGAAAATGGACTGGCGATTGAAGATAATATTGAAAACGTGAACCATTTTGCAAAGCGAGGCATTACATACATTACATTATGCCACAATGGTGACAACCAAATATGTGATAGTGCTCGCAGAAGCAACAACACTCACAATGGCGTAAGTCAGTTTGGCGCAAAAGTTATAAATCGCATGAACGAGCTTGGTATAATGGTTGACCTTAGCCATGCTGGCGAGAAAAGTTTTTATGACGCAATAGACATAAGTAACACTCCTATCGTATGTAGCCACAGCAACTGCAAAGCATTGTGTGACGTGCCACGAAATCTGACTGACGACCAACTTCGTGCACTTGCAAAGCAAGGTGGCGTAATGCAAGTAACTCTATACAACGGCTTCCTTGTTAAAGATGGTCAGGCAAGTATCATTGACGCAATGAAGCACTTAGACCATGCCATAAAGATTATGGGCATTGACCATGTGGGCATTGGTACTGACTTTGATGGCGATGGAGGCGTGCCGGGCTGTGCAAACGCTTCTGAACTGATAAATTTCACAATGCATCTGTTAAATCGTAAATACAGCATAGAGGACATTTCAAAGATTTGGGGTGGCAACTGGATGAGAGTAATGAAACAGGTGCAATACTCTGCTAAATAAATTTCTACAGAGAAATGAAAGTCTTAATAGTAAACACAAGTGAACTTACAGGTGGTGCTGCCATTGCCTCAAACCGACTGATGAAAGCACTTCGCCATATTGGCGTTGATGCAAAGATGCTGGTTAGAGACAAACAAACCTCCGATGAAAACGTAATTTCCCTGCCCCGATATAGTTCAAAATGGAAATTCTATTTAGAAAGACTTTATATTTTTCTGCACCTAAAATTTAAGCGAGAACACCTTTTTGAAATTGACACGGCCACTCTGGGCAACGATATTACTCGCCTACCCGAATTCAAAGAAGCAGATGTAATTCACCTTGAGTGGGTAAACCAAGGTATGCTATCACTGCGCAACATTCAAAAGATTATCAAAAGTAGCAAAAGGGTTGTTTGGACTATGCATGACCTTTGGCCAGCCTCTGGTATTTGCCACTTATCATTAAACTGCGAGAACTTTAAGAAAGGTTGTCATAATTGCAGACTATTACCCAATAATGGTGCGACAGAAGACCTCTCTACTAAAATTTGGAATCGCAAGAAACAACTACTAAAAAATGGTAAAATCACCTTTGTGGCTTGCAGCAAATGGTTAGCAAATCAAGGGAAATCAAGCGATTTATTTTCTAACAGCAACGTCACAACCATACCTAATCCTATAGATACAGATGTTTTCCATAAGAAAGACAAAACTCAAGCAAGACAAAATTTAGGTATTTGTTCAAACAAGAAAATAATAACCTTTGTGGCACGTCGAGTAACAGACGAACTAAAAGGAACGGCATATTTAATTGAAGCGCTTAACAAAATGATAAAAGACAAGCCATCTATTAAAGAAGAACTTGCCGTTGCGCTTTTAGGCTCTGGCGGAGATGAGTTTTCAAAGATACTACCCCTTGAGGTATTTCCTATTGGATATGTGTCAGAAACAGAGAAAATAATAAATGTATATAGCGCTTCCGACCTATTTGTACTTCCGTCTTTATCAGAGAATTTGCCCAATACCATAATGGAAGCGATGGCATGTGGAGTTCCATGTGTTGGCTTTAACGTTGGTGGTATTCCAGAAATGATTGACCATAAAGAGAGTGGCTATGTTGCGGAATATAAAAACGCTGATGATTTAGCTAAAGGCATTTATTGGACTCTTTATGAAGCTGACCACAAACAATTATCGAGCCACGCCATAGAAAAAGTAAAACGTGAATACTCTATGGAAAACGTGGCCCGAAAATATCTTGAATTATATAAATCCAAGTAATCTTTTAGAGGTGTTTGCGCCTAAAGTCTGACTTACAGCTTCTCGCCATAGCAGAGGTCGCCAGCATCACCAAATCCAGGAACAATATATTTGTGTTCGTTCATACCTGGGTCTATAGCAGCGCACCAAAGAGTTGTCTTATCCTGTGGAAACACTTTCTTTACGTGTTCAATACCCTCAGGAGTAGCGATAACACAAGCCAGATGAATGCTCTTTGGAGTTCCTTTGCTAAGGAAAGCTTTGTAACCAAGTTCAAGACTTCCGCCCGTTGCAAGCATTGGGTCAACAATAACAAGAGTCTTGCCATCAAGTTTTGGCGTAGCAAGATATTCAACATGAACGCCAACCTGTGTGTGAGCTTCGTCTGTGTATTCGCGATATGCGCTTACAAAAGCATTGCCTGCATGGTCAAAAATATCCAAAAAGCCTTGATGAAAAGGCAAACCTGCACGGAATATAGTTGCCAAAACCACGTCATCTTGCGGAACATTAACCTTTGCGACGCCTAAAGGAGTCTGCACATCTTTTTCCACATAGCTGAATTGTTTACTCATTTCGTAAGCCTCCATAGCACCTATTCGGCGAATGTTATTACGAAATAAAAGACGATTGTTTTGATAATCCTTGTCACGAATTTCGGCAAGATATTGGTTAATTACGGAATTTGTGTCGCTAAAGTTAATAATTTCCATCTTTGAATTTTTTGCAAAATTACAAACTTTACCGTTTCCAATCTACAAAAGTTCGCCCAAATAAGAGTTAATAAACACTAAAAGTAAAGAGTTCGCATAACAACGTATTCATATAAATCGTAGATTTACAGCAGAAAATACGAACGTTTACAACACGATGCGTTAAAACGCCTATAAAGAGGTTAACATCCTAATATTTAATTTGTTTTGATAATAACTAATAAATGGTAATAATATGAACAAACTATTACATCGCTTGGCAATGTTGTTCTTTATTGCAACATTCCATACACAAGTATTTGCGACAGATGCCCCAGCAAATCTTATAACAGTTACAACTACTACTGGTGGAGAGTTAGGAGACAAGATTCTTGCTCAAGTTTCAACTTTGGCAGAAGTTCGTTCATTGAAAATCATTGGACCATTAAATGCCACAGATTATAGCAACACAATGAAGGGTCTCGTACGCCTTACCTACCTCGACATGTCGCAGGCTGAGACCGAGGCCATCCCCGACTATCAGTTCTGCTCCTGGAGCAATTACTGGAAGAACGACAGCCTGCAGACGCTGCTGCTGCCCTCCAACGGCACGCTGAAGAAAATTGGCAGGTCGGCATTTTCGTGGCAAAAACTGCAGACGGTGACAATACCGGGGAGCGTAAAGGAAATTTCTGATTATGCATTTGATTATGACCAACAATTGACGAAAGTCATCATTGAGGAGGGAGTGCCTTACCTCTCCATAAACATGTTTTATAACTGTATCAAACTACAGGAAGCCATCTTGCCCGCAAGCGTCAAAGAGATAAAAGCCAGCTGTTTCAATGATTGTAAAAGCCTGACGACTATCGACCTCTCCCATGTTACCAACATAGGAAGTTATGCCTTTAGTTCTACAGGGTTGGAATCCGTGAACCTGTGCGACGACCTTTATCATTTAGGGTATGATGCCTTTTGTTATACCAAGCTGAGGAGTTTTGTTATGCCCGACAGAGTGACGGAACTTGAGGATAATGTCCTGTACGACTGCGACAGCCTGCGCACCGTGACCATTGGTGCCAGCGTCAGCAACCTCAATAAATTGCTTCAGGCTTGCGACAATATAGAGACCATCATCTGCAAGGCCCCCACGCCTCCGTCATGGACGGACAACAATGATATACACAGCAAGATTGTGTCAAAAGCAACGCTTGTCGTGCCTGGTTTTGCTATGAACACATACAAGCAGGCAACCTATTGGAATCTTTTCAAAAAATGGAGTACATACGAAGGCACATACGACTACATAAATGTAAGTGGTGAACTGAACATGGACAATGCATCACGCATAACTGGCTCACCTAACATCAATGTTGTTGGCACACTTACCATGAGTGGCGAAGCTCCTCAAAGTTTCAACAACTTTGGATTAGAATACAATTTATGGAAAAGCAACGACAACAACAATATCTATAGTAATTTCATAAATTACTCAACGGCGGTAACCGCTCAGTCAGTTTCAATTAAAATTGCCGACATGGACAATAACTGGTGGTACTTCTTCACTCCTCCTTTCGATATGCAAGTGGGTGACATAAGCTTTTCAGATGATGCCCTACATGTAGTTCGTTACTACGATGGTGCCGCACGAGCGTTAAGCACAGCGACAAATGGCTTCTGGAAAGACGTGCCAAATGGTGCGACTCTATATTCTGGCAAAGGATACATTATTCGTGAAAGCGTAAGCCAAGCAGACATGACCGCGACAACAACTAACACAACGGAATTGTTTTCAATTAACGATAAAGTTGTTAACCTTGAAGCGAATATTTCTGCCTATGCAGCCAATCAAGGTTGGAATCTCATAGGAAATCCTTGGCCATGTCATTTTGACGTAAGCAAGATTGAAGGTTTCTCAAGTCCAATTACAGTTTGGCAACGCTCAAACAATTCATACAAAGCAATTTCACTTGTTGATGATGGGTATGTGCTACGACCATTAGAGGCTTTCTTTGTTCAATGCCCTGAGGGAACTACGTCCATAACATTCCCTGCGTCTGGTCGTCAAAACACAAATGTTATCTCAGCTTCAGCAAAGAAACTTAAGAAATCAAACAACAATAGAAAGCTTATAAACATAAGTCTTACCGATGGAAACTTCACGGATGACGCCAGAATAGTTATAAACTCTGAGGCATCTACCGATTATGAATTGACCTGTGACGCTGCTAAGTTTGCTACAATGAACAACGATGTGCCACAAGTATTCTCTATAGAGGATGCGACACGTATGGCAATAAACGAGCGCCCTACAGGAAATGGGAAAGTCTTATTAGGTTTCACTGCACCTACGGAAGGCTCTTTTGTAATAAACTCTAATCGTAACGACATAAGTGCCTTAATCGTTGACACCTACACTAACACAGAGACACTCCTTGACGCTAATGGCTATACATTCTCAAGCAAGGCTGGCACTTTCATGGACCGTTTCATACTAAAGCTTTCAAATCAAGTGACAGGAATAACCATCATTGAGAGTTCGCTAGGCGATAAACTTATGGAGATGTATAACCTTGCGGGACAGCGAGTAAACGATGCATACCAGGGTGTTGTTATAAAGAATGGTAAAAAGGTTATGCGAAAAAAGTAAAAGGCTTATCGTTTTAGTCTTAACGCATGCAATCATCTTCTCCAACATTAAAACCCCAAAGCTATGAAGATGTCAAGATACATAATGTTCATACTTGTGCAAATATTGGCGCTACCACTGTTCGCACAAACAGAATATAATCCAACTAACCCACCTGACCCATCACCTGTTTATAAGTTAAAGGTAACGGCAAACCCAGTTGAAGGTGGCACTGTTACTGGTGGAGGGTACTACAAGTCAGGAACGACTGTTACGGTTAAAGCGGAAGAGAATTTAGGCTACGAGTTTGCGGGCTGGGCAGACGCTGTTGACCCAGCTACTATCGTAAGCACAAACAAAAGTTATTCCTACAGGACAGACGACAAACCTCACGAACTTGTCGCAAAGTTTAACGTCAATCCCAGCTACACAATTACTGTCGCTCCACAGAATAATGAATATGGTAGGGTTAACACTTCTGGTGGTATCTATCATCAAGGTGACGTAATAAACCTGACGGCTTATGCCAATGCAAACTATACTTTCCGAGAATGGAAGGTTAACGGAGTAAGTGCAGCCGCATCAAGTAGCTTTGCTTATACAGTAGGCGAAACGAATGCTGAAATCATAGCTTGTTATGATTTTACTCCCAATAGCCCCGCTGACCCAGAAGGCATGTATAGGCTATACCTGAATAGTTCGCCTGCCAACGCAGGTCGCTTCTCATGTGAAAAGATGACCTACATGAAGACTGCGATGAAGAAAAACGTTACTGCTTATGATAATGGTGACTTTATCTTCAAATACTGGCTTCAAAATGGCGAAGTCGTGGCTGATAGCGCTCGCACCATTACTGTCACTATGGCTGCGGAAGACCTAACGTATACGGCATATTACGTTTATGCGCCAACTGACCCTAAAGACCCGACAGAGACGTCTGAGCGCAATGACCTTGCCCTCTCTTTAGATGTCAGTAAAAGAGTTCTGGAAGAGGGCGATGAGGTCACGCTTACCGTTAAGAGTAATCGCATAGTTGTGAACAACCCATTAACAATATATCTCAATGCGGAAAACTATCATCGTTTCACTTTCCCCTCGCAGTTGGTTATCCCTGCAGGATACACATCTGTTTCAACTACAGTAAAAGTGAAAAACGATGATGTGCCTTCACTTACTATCGCTCCTAAGTTCACTGCCTCAGCCGCTGGCCATACACAAGCAACGACCATTGTCCAAGTAGATGACAATGACGTGCCAGCCATTACGCTCTCGCTCACACCAACTACTCTTTGCGAAGACGCTGGTCCTGGTGCAATGATGGCAGTGTTAAAACGTACTGGTGTTACTAACAACAGAGTAACCATTCGATTTAGTGATGACTCTAATAAGAGTGACATTTACTATTCTCACAAACAAATTACGCTTGAAAAAAACGTTACGGAAGCGCAATTCACCATAGGTGTCAACGACAACCAACAGAAAGAGGGTGACAGAGATGTAAACATAACGGCTGCGGTTTATATAAATTCTTGTGGTTGTGATGCTCAAAGCAATTCGGCTGGTGCCGTCACAAAAACCATTCATATAACGGACAACGATGGTCCTTCGCTTAAACTTAGCGCATCACAAACAATGTTTAACGAGGGACAAAGTAATGCTGCGACATTAACGGTCACGCGCAACACAGGTACTGTTGGCACGACAACCGTAAACATCTCGAGCGATCAAGATGATGCCCTAAACTACACACACACGGTAGTCATACCAAATGGTGCAGAGAGTGCTTCTATTGTAGTTGCGGTACCAGGCAACTCCACTCAAGAAGGCGACAGAACTGTTACGTTTACAGCTACGGCTGATGGCTTCTCGCAAGCCACCACTTGGGGCATGATTACAGACAAGACTCTGCCTGACGCTCAAATAACATCATTAACAATTGACAACTGGCAAATAGAGTGTGGCTCACAAAACATAGTTAACGTTACGGTAAAAAACGGTGGGTCTGCCACTTTACCTGTCGGGCAAGTAATAAACATATATTACGGAGGCTCGGAAACGTCTATCGCTACTATAACTACCGAAAAAGACATTGCTGCTGGCGAAGAAGTCACAATAAGTCGCGCCATAACCATGCCAATAGCGACAGGCAAATATTTCCTTTCGGCAAAGATAAATGAGCAGCAAACCATTAAGGAACTTACATATCTTAACAACACATCCGCTAATGTAGTTATCAGTCTCACACCAAGTTTCACTGCAAATGTCACTGTTGACAAACAAAATTACGTTGTTGGCGATAGCGTAATGATAACAGGTAAGGCGACTGGCTCTGCAGCCTTTAATGCGAATGTTGATATTTACTATATCAACGCAGGTGTAAGGAATGTGATTAAGTCAACTACCGATGCGAATGGAAATATATCAGCCACGCTACCTCTTGAGAAATATTCCATTGGACATTTCACAATGGGAGCATGTTTCCCTGATGAAGAAGTTTCTACCACACAGACTTCATTCAACGTATATGGTTTGAAACGTTCCAGCAACGAAGCTCTCACCATTGAGGCAATCGTAGGCGAACCAAAATCGGGCTATATTTCAATTAGCAACCCTTGCCCAACACAGCAAAGTGGATTTGACATAACCCTTATTGACGTACCTGAGGGATGTGAACCCACATTCACGCTTCCTGCGTCAATAGCAGGCAATGCTACGGTGAAAATACCTTATGTCATAAATGCCACATCTATGACAAAAGGTAAAAATTGGGAAAACTTCACTTTCCGCATAACAAGTTCACAAGGAGGCTCATGTGATATAAAAATGTATTATTTCGCCAATGTAAATCGTGGCGTTATAACCCCATCAGTGGCATACATAAACACCACAATGACCAAAGGGAAGAAACGTGAGTTTGCCATTGGAATAGTGAACACAGGTAAAGGTGAAACTGGAGAGATGACACTTTCTCTGCCTGACGTAGATTGGTTAAAATCACTCACGCCAACCACTATGGGCAGTCTGGCATCAGGAGACACGGCTGAAATCAAACTTCAATTTTCTCCCACAGACAATGAGCAACTCAATGTTCGCCAAACAGGCAATCTTGCCATAAATATTGCTAATGGCAATGGCATTACTATTCCATACAGCATTACTCCTGTAAGTGAGTCCACGGGCTCAATCGTTATTGACGTAATGGACGAATATTCGTTCTACACTGACGAAAAACCTCATCTAAAAGGCGCAAAGGTAAAACTGGGTAAGCCACTTACGGGTGAGGTCGTCGCAGAAGGCACAACAGGCACCAATGGAACATATACCATAGCGAATATTCCTGAAGGCTATTACACTCTTTATGTCAGCGCAGACAAGCACTCGTCATACCAGAACAATATATTGGTAAATCCTGGCATGAGCGACACCACTGAGGTAATCCTGAACTATCGTGCAGTCTCTATAGACTGGCAGGTTGAAGAGACGGAAGTAGAGGACGTATATGAGATAACTACTGTCGCAACGTTTGAAACCAATGTACCAGTGCCAGTGGTTAAGAGTGTTTGGCCCAACAAAATATTCCATAAGAACTATATGTTTAACGTTTATCTTACCAATGTTGGTTTGATAAACGCAAAGAACGTTTACTTGAAGTTTCCTGAAGACGATGAATACAAATTTGAGATTCTCGACAATATTGTTACTGATGTGCTAAGCCCACAACAGACAGTTGTAGTGCCTGTACGTGTGACGGTAGAGAAAGAAGATTCTACCTGCCTTTCAAGTACCATTACCGTAAACGGAACAAAAGCATTGTATGAAGCGACAGAGATGCTCAAGGCAAAGGCTCGTGGTGAAAAACTGCCGAGAAGAGCTGAAGCAAAATGTGGTAAAGTACTCGAAGCATTAGTTCACTACGATTATTTCTGCGCAAAAGATATTGATATGTATGATGGCAACACTTATGCGGAACAACTCGCAGCTTGTTTCAAAGGTGGTGGCAAGACTACTACAGAGTCTTCACCTGTGCCAGCAGCATATAGTTATTCGGGAACATCAAGTGCCTCCGCTTCCTCTGGTTATTCCGCAGTCGCTAATATTGAAACTGACTGCAATAAAACTCTGAATGATTTGAAGACTGTTCGTTCGCTGATAAAGATAGGTGTCAATCGTGCAGCTATGGGATATGGCAGCATAGTCATTGACGCAACCAACCTTCACGACCAACTGCAAGAAGCAAAGACACCAGCCGAAGTAGGTAGGATTTATGGCGATTTTGCTCGCGATGTAGTAACTTCACTTCCTGGCACTGATTATTTGGCAGCAGCTTCTGACCTTACAGATATTTATGTGACTCAGAATTCTGACCTTGACAATGTAATCACCAACGTTAGCTATTATGGCAACAAGCACATATCCGACATTACCTATATAGGCGTGTCAAAGAATGGCAATGTATCTTCAAGATTCAAAGACGTTCACAAGAGCAAAGCGCTGGCATTTCATAATGTAGGCGAACGTACGGAGCAACAAATAGACTCCATTATCAATGTCTATTCAAAGTTCTTGCAGAAGTTCCCAAAGAAATCACGCCAATATGTTCATAATCTTATGCTGCTTACGGGATATGTAATGGCGGAAAAAGCCCTGCTAAACACCTTGATTGGTGGGGGATAGGATGATGTTTCATTAACAGACATTCAGGCACTCAATAAGTGGCTCGCTGCCTATGCAAAAGTTGACGATAACAACCAATTCATCGTTGACAGCGCTTTGTTGGCTCAAAAGCCTGCCAACCTCAGCGAATTAGACTACATGTCTTATATAAATCGCCTTAACAACTTCAAGACAGGCAACTCCATCAACTTAGACAGCGTAGCATATTATCGCGACTTGATAGAAGGGTTTGATGACAATGCCATTTCTGAAGGTTATACAAGCACTATTGACGCTGTAAACCAGACATGTGCCGATTTCTATGAACACTTTAGTGGAAAGGGCTCGTCGGGCGTTTGCGCAACTGTTAAGATTCAGATTGACCAAACCGTTACAATGACCCGACAGGCATTCCGTGGCACGCTTACCATTACAAACGGAAACGAAACAGACACTCTGAAGAATGCTGTGCTGACACTTGTCGTTACCGACCCATACGACAATGTCGCAACAAGCCACGAGTTCCAAATCAACTATGAAAGCATTGATGGCTTTGAGGGTAATGTTGATGGTCCTTGGAATCTGGGACCAGACAAGACCGGAGTGGCTACGATTCTGTTTATTCCTACGAAGTATGCGGCGCCAACAGAGCCCGTGCGCTGGAGTTTTGGCGGACAAATCACTTATGTTGACCCCAACACTGGTCTTGAGGTTACTCGCGAGTTGTTCCCTGTAACACTTACAGTCAAGCCTTCGCCAATACTTGACTTCACTTACTTTATGCAGCGCGACCTTTATGGCGACGACCCGATGACCCTTGATGTGGTTGAGCCTGTTGTTCCTGGCGAATTTTCACTGCTTATTAACAATAAAGGCTATGGCGACGCTACGAAAGTGAAGATTTCAACAGAGCAACCAAAGATAATTGAGAATGAAAAAGGTCTGTTCATTGACTTTGAAATTCTATCCTCTCAACTAAATGGAGGCAATAAGGTAATGGCTCTCGACTCAACTGTGGTTACTGACATTGGCACCATTCCCGCAAAGAGCAGTGTTTATGCACAATGGGCATTGGCAAGTACGCTGCTTGGACATTTCGTAGACATGTCTGTCAAGGCTACCCACGTCACCAGTTACGATAACCCAGATTTGTCTTTGCTCGACAATGTAACCATTCATAAACTTATAAGAAGCGTTGAAGCCAATGGACAGACTGCTTTCCTTGTAAGCGATGAAAACATGGAGGACTTGCCTGACAGCCTTTACACTCTTGATGGGGCAAGACACCCTGTTGCCATAGCTGACAATATGGAGTGGAGAAAGCAAGACGACACCACTTACATAGCCACCATAACAACAGGCACGACTGGTCAGTGGAATTATGTTAACAGCATTGACCCGACCAATGGCAGAAGTGCCATTACACGAATCATGCGCCAAGACGGTACTGCCATTGGGCTACGCAACGCTTGGCAAACGGACAGAACTCTTATTGATGGCAGCGACTGGGTTTACGAGAAGCGAATTCATCTTTGCGATTCTATTGCCACCACAAGAGCAAGTTACACTGTCAACTTCACCAAGCAAGCAGATGTAGTATTGGCAGTTGAAAGTTACGACGGACTTGCAGACAAGCCAATTCAGACTTCAGCTGTGCCAAGCATAAACGTAACTTTCAACAAAGCTGTTGATGCCTCAACATTCTCTGGCGAAGACATTACACTTACTTGTCAAGGCGTAAGGCTGAACACATCATCAATAGTTCCTATTCAAATTGATGAAAAGACGTTTAGTATTCCGCTTACAGGCCTTACCAATGGCGATGGATATTACGTTTTAACAGTTCAAACGGCTGGAATTACAGACAATGAAGGCTTCAGCGGAGCAAATGGCAAGCAGCTGACTTGGAATCAGTACGTTGATTCGAAATGTACCATTACCACTATGGTCAGCCCTGCCGACGCAGCAGTTGTTTCGCCAGCCACGGCGGTTTATCCTTATGGCTCGTCTAACAACGTGCTGACAACAGTCATAAAGGACAATGGCTATGAATGGGACGGTTGGTATCTGCATGGCGAGAAGATTTCAAGCGACATGCAATATGCCCACACCATTACAGGCTCAGACACTCTCATAGCTACCTACAAACCACGACAGTTTACTGTTAAGATTGACGCTGACGATGGAGGAGACGTTAATATTGGTACTGGTTCTTACGAGTATAAAGACACGCTTGACTTAGTTTCAGCTGCCAAAGCAGGCTACAACTTCATAGGTTGGTATTCGTCAAGCACTGCTTCTCAGGCAAAGGCTTTGGCAAAGCCTCAGAAAGTGCGCAGGGCAAACGTTCCGAGCAACTATCTGCTATTGTCAACAGCCTTAACGCTACACTATGGCGTAAACGGTACGGATAGTGTTCACGCACTGTTTGAGAAGGGGGCTGAGGCAGCCCATCTGACTCAAGACATTGACCTGAATGCTCAGTGGAACTGGGTATCGTTTGGCGTTGAAACCTCTGTTCTTAGCAATGCGTCTTCGTTAATGCGCACATTGGGCACAATGTTTGGCGAGATGCAAAGTCAAGAGGGCTATTATCTTGAGCGCAGACAAGCGGGAATTATTGGCTCGCTTCAGAATTTGTCGTTGACAAAGGCTTACAAAGTGGCCATGAACAATGCCACTACGCTTGAGTTGAATGGCACGGAGCCTGGCGCTGTTAAGATTTCACTTGACAGAGGCGATAACTGGTTGGGCTATCCTTTGGCAACAAGCCTTTCGCTCAATGATGCTCTGAAGGACCTGACTGCAACTACTGGCGATGTCATTCAGTCGCAAAACTCCTTTGCCGTTTACGATGGCAGTAAGTGGGTTGGTTCATTGCAGAGCATGCAGCCAGGCAAAGGATATATTTACACTTCAGTCAATAACACGGAGTTTGTGTATGGTTCAGGATTAGAAGCAAATGTCTCGGAAATTGAGACAGCCTATGAGTTCAACGCAAACAAATATCCTGATACCCACAACTTCATAGCTACGCTTGTAGATAAAAACGGCTCTGCGCAGTCGGCTGCTGACTATTCTGTAGGAGTATTTGCTGGCAATGAGTGCAGAGGCGCTTCAGTTGTCGTGGGCGAAAAGTTGTTCATAACCGTTCATGGCACAAAAGACTCTGCTGATGTGCTGACGTTCAAACTTATGGCAAACCCAGCCAAGACTGAGCAAACGAGCACCACGATTGCCACATTCTCTTCTGGCGTAAGTGGCAGTCTGAGCAATCCGTTTAAGATAGTAGTTCCTGTTTTAACAGGAGTCAACGAAATCAGCGAGGACGACTTCAGCGTTCAGGTTATAAACAATCGCCTCGTAATACAATCGGGCAAAGCCTTCACCACCAATCTTTACACAATAAGTGGCGCTGCTTATCGCACGCTCAAGGTTGAGGTAGGCACCAACATATACGACATTGCCCAACCTGGCATCTACGCAATAAGCGGAAAGAAAGTTATAATAAAATAAATCGCTTTTTCATAATTGAATTCAGGCTGACAATCTGTAAAAAGGGTTGCCAGCCTGAATTCTTTCAGTTGTATTTGCCATTAAAAACAGTTGCGCCTATAACTAAAATCAATCACGCCTGTGATTAAAATTAGTTGCGCCTATGACTATTTTACCCACACCTATCACTAAAATTATGAATTGCTAACTGCGTTTTACAAAACAAGGGTAAAGATTTGAAATTTAACATATTTAACGCAGAAACAATGCTTGCACACCAATTTTTCCATGTGCAACTTTTTGCTGACGAATGGTTTTTTCTTACCTTTGCGGCGGCAAAAAACAATTGTTTAGGATAAACATTTCACTAAAAACATTTATAAAATGGCAAATTTAGATTTAGCAAAGTATGGTATCACTGGTTCAACAGTGATTGCTCACAATCCTTCATACGAGGTATTGTATGAGGAGGAGATGAAGAAAGATCTAACAGGTTTCGACAAGGGTCAGGAAACAGAGCTCAAGGCAGTAAACGTAATGACTGGTATCTACACTGGTCGTTCGCCTAAGGATAAGTACATCGTTGACGATGCACAGAGCCATGACAAGGTATGGTGGACAACTGAAGAGTATAAGAACGACAACCACCCAATGTCAGAAGACGTTTGGGCTAAGGTTAAAGATATTGCCGTTAAGGAGCTTCGCAACAAGAAACTATACGTTGTTGACGCTTACTGCGGTGCTAACAAGAGCACACGCTTGGCTGTACGCTTCATTCTTGAAGTAGCATGGCAGGCTCACTTCGTTACAAATATGTTCATCCAGCCAACAGAAGAGGAACTTGAGACATTCGAGCCAAACTTCGTTATCTACAACGCTTCAAAGGCAAAGGTTGAGAACTACAAGGAACTTGGTCTTAACTCAGAGACTTGCGTTGCTTTCAACACGACAAGCCGCGAGCAGGTTATCATCAACACTTGGTACGGTGGTGAAATGAAGAAGGGTATGTTCTCTATGCAGAACTACTACCTGCCCCTGCAGGG
>CAZPNJ010000007.1:18589-20142 GCA_964587765.1 uncultured Prevotella sp. | reverse complement strand
AGGGTTAGCACCACTAGTAAACTTCATTGCCTCCGGATGCTCTTTTATATAACTGTCAATATGGCGCACACGTTTATCCTCAAGAATTTCATTTATTGCTATAAGAATACCCGTTTCTTCCACATCACCAAAGCCATAGTTTATAGCTGTGCCAAATAGTTTCATGGTTGGACTTAACCCCATATAAGCATTCACCAATGGAGGAATGTTATAGCCCAACTTACGAATCTCGTGATTTAGTATTTTATAATCAGCCTTGAACTCATCTTCAGAGAATAGCTGAGCCAATTCCATTGCGTCAGTCTCTATATGAAGTGGCTTAATCGGAGTAATAAGCTGCTCCTTATCGCCAAAATGCTTCTTCAAGAAATAAAGAATCATATCTCTGCCACGACGTATATAAGAAGGATACATCGTAACCTTTCCAAAATAATACTTCAATTCAGGATTAAGAACTGTAAGTGCTCCCAATCCGTCCCAAAGATTATCAAGAGCAAAGATACTCTTTGTATTCTTACGCACATTTTGATATTCAAGTGCCACGAAAGAGCGACCTAACTCTACTGTATAAGGAGCATATTCCTTAATAAACTTTTCAGAGAAATGGAACATGTGACTGGTGGCAAGTATTGGCTGACCATTTTCATCGTAATCCCAATCTTTACCACATAGATAGCGATAGCCACCTATGATTTCCTCAGCCTCAGGATTCCAAACAATAAGCTGTTTACAACAATTTGGACAAACATCAAACTCGTCAATATCCATAGCCTTGCCTGTACCACCTCCTGCAGTACGGAAAGCAATTTCACGCAAACGTCCTATTTCCCTCATTACATTTGGAGCATTGTGAGCTGTAATTACGTAAATCTCGTTTTGACTTTTATTGGTCGTGCGCATCTTGCGCTCGGCTGTCAATTCACTTTTTAGGAGTTCTTTGCTTATTGGTTGTATTATTTCCTGCTCTTCCATGCCCAATTAGTTATAAAGTATAAACAATATCCTCAACATACTGCGCCCACTGTTTAGCAGTCTTACTCTTGTCGAAGGTTTGCCAAGGAATTGGCTTACCAAAAGAGACGCGAAACTTTCCGTGACGATTTTTATACATCTCGTCAACCAGGAACAGCATAGCGAAGTTGAACTTTATATGTAAAGCCTTGCAGATATTTGCAAGACGATAAAAGAATTCTGAGTTTTGTCCACCAAAATGTATTGGCACTATATCACGTTTAGCCTCAACACTTTTAGTTATAAAAGTTTTTGTCCAAGGAATGTCGTGAATCTGCCCGTTACGTTTCCTTGAGCAAAGACCTGCCGGAAACATAAGCATGTGATTGTCGCTATTAAATCCTGCCTCTACCATAGCAGGGAAATTTCTACTCTGTGAACCGGTTTTGTTTATACCGATGCAAAGAGGCGCCAACCCAGGAAGATTCATTAGCAAATCGTTAACTAAATAACGGAAATTACCATCATATTTTCGCCCGATTATAGAGCCCAATGCCACTCCATCAATACCTCCCAAAGGGTGATTTGATACAAAGGTATAG